>NZ_JBHMIM010000027.1:0-89365 GCF_048060115.1 Micromonospora sp. LOL_023 | reverse complement strand
GGCGATTCCCACACATCTTGACCGTTCCGGACACCGCGCCCGGTGATCAGAGCCTTACCCGGAAAGGCTCAGTGACGGGAGCGGCACCAGTTCTCCTCAGGTCCCTATCGCGACGGGCGGATCGCACCGCCGCATCTGTGAAACGTGGTGTGGCTGGGAACCAAAGGGGCATGTGGTTCCCAGCGCCGGGAAAACTAGCGGTCAGCGACGTTTTCGGCAACGTGGGCACACGGCCATCACCTTGTGGTGATGGCCCACTTACTCAGATCGGACCGCTCAGAACGGCCCGACACTTAGCAAGCGTCCGTTCGGCTGACGCCCGCAGTCCGGACAGTTCCGGGCCGCTGTTCAGAACCTCTCTGGAGTACGAGGGAAGCACTGCGGAAAGGGCTTGCCCGAACACGGAGCGCAGGTCCTCGGGTCGCCCACCCTGCACACCCAGCCCCGGCGCTAGCAGAGATCCATTGACACGGGACAGTTCGTGGCCGGTGTCACCAACGGTCGCACCGACCACCAGACCGAAACTCCCGATTGGCTCCGCACCCACGTTGAGCTGCGAAATCTCATCGATCACCATCTGCGCGACCGTGCGCCCATCGGACACTCGTGCATGTTGCACCGCGCGTCCCTCGGGATTCGAGGTGAGTGCGAGCACGAAAACTCCACCGCCGTGCTTGGCCGCCAGATCGAACATCGGCGCCAGTGCGCCGACGCCCAGGTACGGGCTGGCGGTGACCGCATCGACGGCCAACGGGCTCGCCGGATCGAGGTACGCCGCAGCGTAGGCGGCGGCGGTCGAACCGATGTCGCCGCGTTTCACATCGAGCAGCACCAGGACTCCGGCCGCACGCAACTGTCGGATAGTTGACTCAAGGACTGCGATGCCTGCCGAGCCGAAACGCTCGAAGAAGGCCGACTGCGGCTTCGCCACCGCGACCACGTCACCAAGTGCCTCCACCACCGTCGCGGCGAACCTCGACAGGCCCTCGACGTCGTCCGGCAGCCCCCATCGGGCCAGCAGTTCGGGGTGCGGGTCGATGCCCACACAGAGCGGCCCCCGGACGGCCATCGCCCGGTGCAGTCGCTGACCAAATGTCTCCATCGGCATTCCCTCCACCCGGGCGGTACCGCCGGGCCAAGCTCAGCGCGGTACCGCGACGGCCGCAGCCGCCATCGCGCGGACGATCCGCGCGACGTCGTCGTCCTCCGCCAGATAGGGCGGCATTGTGTAGATCAGGTCCCGGAACGGCCGCAGCCACACCCCGGCGGCCACCGCGGCGGCGGTGGCCGCCGACAGGTCGACCGGACGGTCGAGCTGCACCACGCCGATGGCGCCGAGGACGCGGACGTCGCGTACCCCGGGCAGACCGGCAACCGGGGCGAGCCCGGCCCGCAGCGCGGCCTCGACCCGGCGCACCGACTCCTGCCAGTACGGCCGGACCGGGCCGTCAGGCCCGTCAGCCCTGTCAGGACCGGCGGGACGGCCCGGGTCGGCCGGCAGCGTGGCCGGTGCCCGCAGCAGCTCGATCGAGGCATTGGCGACCGCGCAGGCCAGCGGATTGCCCATGAAGGTCGGGCCGTGCGCCAGGACCCCGCCGGCGGAGATCCCAGCGGCCACCTCAGGCGTACACAGGGCGGCGGCCAGCGTCAGGTAGCCACCGGTCAGCGCCTTGCCCAGACAGAGCACGTCCGGCGTGACCCCGGCATGCTCGGCGGCGAAGAACGCCCCGGTCCGGCCGAACCCGGTGGCGATCTCGTCGAAGATCAGTAGCACGTCGTGGGCCGCGGTGACCTCGCGCAGCGCGCGCAGGTACGCCGGGTGATGAAAGCGCATCCCGCCGGTGCCCTGCACGACGGGCTCCACGATCACCGCCGCGAGTTCGTCGGCGTGCCGGGCGATGCCGTCGACCAACTCGGCAAGGTAGTGCTCGTCGGGTGGCCCGCCGAAACCGTCCGGTGGTGCGCCGACGAACACCTGCGCCGGCAGCACCCCACGCCACAGGTGGTGCATTCCGCCCTCGGGGTCGCACACGCTCATCGGATGGAAGGTGTCGCCGTGATAGCCGCCCCGCCAGGTGGCCAACCGCCGCTTGCCGGGCCGGCCCCGGGCCAACTGGTACTGCAGGCACATCTTGATCGCGACCTCGACGCTGACCGAACCCGAGTCGCAGAGGAAGACGTGCTCCAGACCGGGCGGGGTGACCTCGACCAGGGTGCGGGCGAGCCGTACCGCTGGTTCGTGGGTCAGCCCGCCGAACATCACGTGCGCCATCCGGCCCAGCTGGTCGGTGACCGCGGCGTCGAGCACCGGATGGCGGTAGCCGTGCACGGCGGCCCACCACGACGACATGCCGTCGATCAGCTCGCGGCCGTCGGCCAGCCGCAGCCGTACCCCGGCCGCGCTGTCGACCAGCAGAGGTGCCACGGCCGGCGGCAGGGCCGCGTACGGGTGCCAGACGTGCCGACCGTCCAACTCCAGCAACGTCGCCGGATCCGGCCCACCCGCAACCGGCGACGCGGTGTTCATCGTCCCTGTGCCTGCCGGGCGATCGCCCGCACCAGCGCCGGGCCGCGATAGATGAAGCCGGTGTAGAGCTGCACCAGGCTGGCCCCGGCGTCGAACATCCGGGCCGCGTCGTCCGGGTCGAGGATGCCGCCGACGCCGATGACCGGCAGCCGACCGTTGGTCTCCCGGTGTACGAAGGAGACCACCTCGCGGGACCGCCCGGTCAACGGGCGGCCGGACAGACCGCCGGCCTCCCTCGCGCGAGCGGTGTCGGCGGCGGCCAGGCCGGTGCGCGCCAGGGTCGTGTTGGTGGCGATCACCCCGGCGGCACCTCGGGCCAGGCAGACCTCCAGCAATTCGGCGATGGCCGGCTCGGACAGGTCCGGCGCGATCTTGACCAGGATGGGTCGCTCCCCCACCAGGGTGGCCAGCAGGGTGTCCAGGTGGGCCCGGTCCTGCAGCTGGCGCAGTCCGGAGGTGTTCGGCGACGAGACGTTGATCGCGAAGTACTGGCCGTACGCGCTGAGCGCCTTGTACGCGGCCAGGTAGTCGTCGACCGCCTCCTCGATCGGGGCGATCTTCGACTTGCCGAGCGAGATACCCAGCGGCACCGGGCGGTCGGCGTGCGCCGGATGGGACCGGCCGAACCCGGGCCGGTCGGACAGCGGGCCGAGGACCGCCAGCCGGTCGGCGAGTGCCTCGGCACCGGCGTTGTTGAACCCCATCCGGTTGATCACCGCTCCGCTGGCCGGCAGCCGGAACAGCCGGGGTCGGGCGTTGCCCGGCTGTGCATGGGCGGTCACCGTGCCGACCTCGACGAAGCCGAAGCCGAGTGCCGGCCAGGCGGGCAGCGCCCGACCGTCCTTGTCCATCCCGGCGGCGAGCCCGACCGGGTTGGGAAAGTCGACCCCGAAGACGGTACGCGGCGCGGCGACCGCGTACCGGGCGCGCAGCACGGCCAGCGCCACCGGCTGGCGGGCGAGGGCGGCCAGCCGGCGCAGTGTCCACTCGTGGGCGGTCTCGGCGTCACCGCCGCCGAGCCGGAACAGCGCCGACCGGGCCAGCCGGTAGCCGCCGGCGCCGCTCACCGCCCGGCCTGCCGGGCGGCGATCTCCGGACGCAGCGCGGCGTGCAACTCCTGCAGTGGCCGGACCGCCATCTCACCGTTGATCACGGCCTCGATGCCCATCACCGCTGCGGCGACCCCGGGCACGGTGGTGACACAGGGGGTGTCCGCGCTGACCGCCGCGCTACGAATCTCGTACCCGTCGGAGCGGGCGCTGGCCCCGGAGCCCTGCGGCGTGTTGATCACCAGGGCGATCTCCCCGGCGGCGATCAGCGACACCGCGTCCGGTTGGCCGTCGACAGCCTCCTCCCAGTGTTTGCGGGCCAACTCACAGGCGATGCCGTGGCGGCGCAGCACCTCGGCGGTGCCGGCGGTGGCGACGATCTCGAATCCGAGGTCGGCCAGCCGCTTCACTGGGAAGATCATCGATCGTTTGTCCCGGTTGGCCACCGACACGAAGATCTTTCCGCTGGTCGGCAACGACCCGTACGCGGCGGCCTGCGACTTGGCGAACGCGTTGCCGTACGCCGGGTCGATGCCCATCACCTCACCGGTGGACTTCATCTCCGGGCCGAGCAGCGAGTCGACGCCGTGCCCGGCGCGGGTGCGGAAGCGCTTGAACGGCAGCACCGCCTCCTTGACCGCGATCGGCGCGTCCGGCGGCAGGGTGCCGCCGTCCCCGGTGGCCGGCAACATCCCCTCGGCGCGCAACTCGGCGACGGTGGCGCCGAGCATGATCCGGGCCGCCGCCTTCGCCAGCGGCACCGCGGTGGCCTTGGAGACGAACGGCACGGTACGCGAGGCGCGCGGGTTGGCCTCCAGGACGTACAGCACGTCGTCCTTGAGCGCGTACTGCACGTTGAGCAGGCCGCGCACCCCGACGCCCCGGGCGATCCGCTCGGTGTAGTGCCGGATCGTGGCCAGATGCGACGCGGCCAGGGTGATCGGCGGCAACGCGCAGGACGAGTCGCCGGAGTGAATGCCGGCCTCCTCGATGTGTTCCATCACCCCGCCGAGGTAGACCTCACCGGTGGCGTCGCAGAGCGCGTCCACGTCGATCTCGATGGCGTCGTCGAGGAACCGGTCGACCAGCACCGGATGCTCCGGGGAGATGTCGGTGGCCCGGCCGATGTAGTCGTGCAGCGTCGCGTCGTCGTAGACGATCTCCATGCCGCGGCCGCCGAGCACGTACGACGGGCGGACCAGCACCGGGTAGCCGATCTCGTCGGCGATCGCCTTGGCCTGATCGAAGGAGACGGCGGTGCCGTGCGCCGGGGCGCGCAGCCCCGCCCGGGCCAGCACCTGGCCGAACGCGCCACGCTCCTCGGCCAGGTGGATCGACTCCGGCGGGGTGCCGACGATCGGCATTCCGGCGTCGGCGAGCCGCTGCGCCAGCCCGAGCGGTGTCTGCCCGCCCAGTTGCACGATCACCCCGACCACGCCGGGACCGCCGGCCGCCGTACCGGCGGTGTTCTCGGCCTGCCAGACCTCCAGCACGTCCTCGAAGGTGAGTGGCTCGAAGTAGAGCCGATCGGCGGTGTCGTAGTCGGTGGAGACCGTCTCCGGGTTGCAGTTGACCATCACGGTCTCGAAGTCGGCGAGCGCCATCACCGCGTGCACGCAGGAGTAGTCGAACTCGATCCCCTGCCCGATGCGGTTCGGCCCGGAGCCGAGGATCAGCACCTTCGGCCGGTCCGACGGGGCGACCTCGGTCTCGGCGTCGTAGCTGGAGTAGTGGTACGGCGTGCGGGCGGCGAACTCGGCCGCGCAGGTGTCGACGGTCTTGAAGACCGGGCGCAGGCCGAGCCGGTGCCGCAGGGTGCGTACCCCGTCCTCGCCGGCCAGCTCTGGGCGCAGCGCGGCGATCTGCCGGTCGGACAGCCCGGCCCGCTTGGCCCGGCGCAGCAGCGCGGCGTCGAGCACCGGCGCGGCCTCGATCTCGGCGCGCAGCCCGACCAGGCCGGCGATCTCCTCCAGGAACCAGGGGTCGATACCGCCGGAGGCCTCGCTGACCTGGGCGACGCTCGCGCCCAGCCGCAGCGCCCGCTCGACGGTGTAGAGCCGGCCGTCGTGTGGCACGCCCAGCTCGGCCAGCGTGGACTCGACGGTGGCGCCGGCCGGGTCGGGCACCGTCCAGAATCCGGCGGCCTTGGTCTCCATCGAGCGCATCGCCTTGTTCAGCGCCTCGGTGAAGTTGCGGCCCAGGCTCATCGCCTCGCCGACGGACTTCATCGTGGTGGTGAGCTCCGGGTCGGCGCCGGGGAACTTCTCGAACGCGAACCGGGGAATCTTGACCACCACGTAGTCGAGCACCGGCTCGAACGCCGCCGGGGTCTGCTTGGTGATGTCGTTGGGGATCTCGTCGAGGGTGTAGCCGATGGCCAGCTTGGCGGCGATCTTGGCGATCGGGAAGCCGGTCGCCTTGCTGGCCAGTGCCGACGAGCGCGACACCCGGGGGTTCATCTCGATCACGACGAGTCGGCCGGTCTGCGGGTGCACCGCGAACTGGATGTTGCAACCGCCGGTGTCGACGCCGACCTCGCGCAGCACCGCGATTCCCATGTCGCGCATCTGCTGGTACTCGCGGTCGGTGAGGGTCATCGCCGGGGCGACGGTGACGCTGTCGCCGGTGTGCACCCCCATCGGGTCGATGTTCTCGATCGAGCAGACCACCACCACGTTGTCGTTGCGGTCGCGCATCAGCTCAAGCTCGTACTCCTTCCAGCCGAGCACGCTCTCCTCGATGAGTACCTCGTGCACCGGGGAGGCGGCCAGCCCGGCACCGGCGATACGCTCCAGGTCGGCCGGGGTGTGCGCCATGCCCGAGCCGAGCCCGCCCATGGTGAACGACGGCCGGATGACCACCGGCAGACCCAGCTCGGTGGCGGTGTCGCGGACCTCGGCCATGCTGTGGCAGACCCGGCTGCGCGGGGTCTCGCCGCCGGCGGTGGCCACGATGTCCTTGAACAGCTGCCGGTCCTCGCCGCGGCGGATCGCGTCGATGTTGGCACCGATCAGCTCCACGCCGTACTTGTCGAGCACGCCCGCGGAGTGCAGGGCGACCGCGGTGTTCAGCGCGGTCTGCCCGCCGAGGGTGGGCAGCAGCGCGTCGGGGCGCTCACGGGCGATGACCAGCTCGACGAACTCGGGGGTGATCGGCTCGACGTAGGTGGCGTCGGCGAACTCGGGGTCGGTCATGATGGTCGCCGGGTTGGAGTTGACCAGCGACACGCGCAGCCCTTCGGCGCGCAGCACCCGGCACGCCTGGGTGCCGGAGTAGTCGAACTCGCAGGCCTGGCCGATGATGATCGGCCCAGAGCCGATCACCATGACATGCTGCAGATCTGTCCGCTTAGGCATGCTTTCCCTCGATCAGCTCGACGAACCGGTCGAACAGGTAGTCCGCGTCGTGCGGGCCGGCCGCCGCTTCCGGGTGGTACTGGACGGTGAACGCCGGCACGTCGCGTGCCCGCAGCCCCTCGACCACGTCGTCGTTGAGGCACACGTGGCTCACCTCGACGCCGCCGAAATCGGTGTCGATCACCGTGTTCAGCGGAGCGTCCACGGCGAACCCGTGGTTGTGGCTGGTCACCTCGACCTTGCCGGTGATGCGGTCGAGCACCGGCTGGTTGATGCCGCGGTGGCCGTAGCCGAGCTTGTAGGTGTCGAAGCCCAGTGCCCGGCCGAGGATCTGCGAGCCGAAGCAGATGCCGAACAGCGGCGTACCCCGGGCCATCACCTGCCGGGCCAGTTCGACCGCGTGGTGTGCGGTGGCCGGGTCGCCGGGGCCGGGTGAGAAGAACACCGCGTCCGGGCCGGTGGCCAGGATCTCGTCCAGCGTCGAGGCGGCCGGCAACACGTGGGTGGTCACCCCACGCTGGGCCAGCCGGCGCGGCACGTTGCGCTTGATGCCCAGGTCCAGTGCGGTGACGGTGTAGCGGTGCTCGCCCCGGGCGGTGACCGTGTACGGCTCGGCGGTGGTCACCTCGGCGGACAGGTCGGCACCGACCATCTGCGGGGCGGACCGGACCCGGGCCAGCAGCTCCTGCGGGTCGTCGGTGCGGCTGGACACACCGACCCGCATCGCGCCCTTGTCGCGCAGGTGGCGGGTGAGCGCCCGGGTGTCGACCCCGCAGATACCGACGACGCCCTCGTCGGCCAGCCGCTGCTCCAGGTCGCCGGTGGACCGCCAGTTCGACGGCCGGCGGGCCGGGTCGCGCACCACGTACCCGGCGACCCAGATCCGGTCGGACTCGTCGTCGGCGCTGTTGACTCCGGTGTTGCCGATGTGCGGTGCGGTCTGCACCACCACCTGCCGGTGGTACGACGGGTCGGTCAACGTCTCCTGGTAGCCGGTCATCGCGGTGGTGAAGACCGCCTCGCCGAAGGTCTCCCCGATCGCGCCGTAGCTCTCGCCGGGGAAGATCCGACCGTCCTCGAGTACCAGCAGCGCCGGCCGACGCGGCCGGCTGCCGTTCGCGGCGGGGTCGGTGGGGGTCGTGGTCGGGTCGCTCATCGCACGGCCTTTCCGTCGAGCACGGTCGCCTGGCCGTGCAGGAAGGTGGCGACCACCTGGCCGGGCAGCACCATCCGTGCGTACGGGGTGTTGCGGCTACGGCTGGCCGACTCACCCGGATCGACGGTCCGGCTGGCGGCCGGGTCGACCAGGGTGAGGTTCGCCGGGACGCCCGGCGCGGGGGTGTGCCCGTGCGCGGTCAGCCCGGCGATCCGGGCCGGGGCCCGGGACATCCGCTCGGCAATCAGATCCCAGTCTGGTTCACCGTCGGCGTCGTGCAGCGCGGTCGTGAGCAGCACCACCGACAGCGCGGTCTCCAACCCGAGCATGCCGGGTCGGGCGTACGCCCATTCGCACTCTTTGTCCTCGACCGCGTGTGGTGCGTGGTCGGTCGCGACGATGTCGATGACGCCCTCGGCGAGCGCGGCGCGCAGCGCCGCCACGTCCGTACCGGTGCGCAGCGGCGGGTTGACCTTGAACACCGGGTCGTAGCCCGCCGGGGCCTCGTGGGTGAGCAGCAGGTGGTGCGGGGTGACCTCGGCGGTGATCCGCACCCCGCGGGCCTTGGCCTGGCGGACGATCTCCACGCTGCCGGCGGTGGACAGGTGGCAGACGTGCAACCGGCTGCCGACGTGCTCGGCGAGCAGCGCGTCGCGGGCGATGATCGCCTCCTCGGCCACCGCCGGCCAGCCGGTGAGCCCGAGCCGGGTGGAGACCTCACCCTCGTGCATCTGGGCGCCTTCGGTCAGCCGTGGCTCCTCGGCGTGCTGGGCGATGATGCCGTCGAACGCCTTGACGTACTCCAGGGCCCGGCGCATCAGCCGGGGGTCGGCGACGCAGTGCCCGTCGTCGGAGAAGATCCGGACAGTGGCCGCGGAATCGGCCATCGCGCCCAGTTCGGCGAGGTGCTCACCGGCCAGTCCGACGGTGACCGCGCCGATCGGCTGCACGTCGACCAGGCCGGCCTGCCGGCCCAGCCGCCAGACCTGCTCGACGACGCCGGCGGTGTCGGCCACCGGCGAGGTGTTGGCCATCGCACAGACCGCGGTGTAGCCGCCGAGCGCGGCGGCCCGCGACCCGGTCTCGACCGTCTCGGCGTCCTCGCGACCCGGCTCGCGCAGGTGGGTGTGCAGGTCGACCAGGCCGGGCAACGCGACGAGACCGTCGGCGTCGATCACCTGGGCGTCGGCGGCGGTCAGCCCGGGACCGGCCTCGGCGACGACGCCGTCGCGCAACAGCAGGTCGGCGCGGTCCCGGCCGAGGACGCGGACCCCCTTGATCAGGTACGGGCGCACAGCGAGATCCTTTCCGTGGTCAGCGTGGGGTCCGTGGGAGACGCGAGGTGTTCGAGGTGGGCGGTTACCGCTGCGCCTCACGCGCCGCGTCCGCCCAGCAGCAGGTAGAGCACGGCCATCCGGACGCTTACCCCGTTGGCGACCTGTTCCACGATGGTGGAGCGGGGCGAGTCGGCGACGTCGGCGGAGATCTCCATGCCGCGGTTCATCGGGCCGGGATGCATGACGATCGCGTGTTCGGGCATCCGACGCAGTCGGGCGCCGTCCAGTCCGTAGCGGCGGGCGTACTCGCGGGCGGACGGGAAGTACGAGTCGGCCATCCGCTCGTGCTGGACCCGCAGCATCATCACCACGTCGGCGGTGGGCAGCGCGGCGTCGAGGTCGTAGCCGACCTGCACGCCGGGGGCGAGCGCGGCGACGATGTCGACCGGGATCAACGGTGGTGGTCCGACCAGGGTGACCTTCGCCCCGAGGGTCGCCAGCAGCAACACGTTGGACCGGGCGACCCTGCTGTGCAGCACGTCGCCGACGATCACCACGTGCAGGCCGGCGAGGCGGCCCAGCCGGGCCCGGATGGTGTACGCGTCGAGCAGTGCCTGGGTGGGGTGCTCGTGGGTGCCGTCACCGGCGTTGACCACCGACCCGTCGACCCAGTTGGCGAGCCGGTGGGGCGCCCCGGAGGCGGGGTGGCGGATGACCACCGCGTCGGCACCCATCGCCTGCAGTGTCAGCGCGGTGTCCTTGAGGCTCTCGCCCTTGGAGACGCTGGACCCCTTCGCCGAGAAGTTGATGACGTCGGCGGAGAGCCGCTTCGCGGCGGCCTCGAACGAGATCCGGGTCCGGGTGGAGTCCTCGTAGAAGAGGTTGACCACGGTCCGGCCGCGCAGCGTGGGGAGCTTCTTGACCTCGCGGCCGGCCAACGAGGCGAGCTCCACCGCGGTGTCCAGGATCTGGGTGGCGGTGGCCGCGTCGAGGTCGGCACCGGACAGCAAGTGCTTGATCATCACTGTGCCCTCCCCGGCTGCGGGTCCTGCGGTGCGACACCGACGGAGCTGAACAGCCGCACCTCGTCGAGGCCGTCGGTCTCGGCGAGCAGCACCTTCACGTTCTCGCTGAGCGCGGTGGGGATGTTCTTGCCGACGTAGTCGGCCCGGATCGGCAGCTCCCGGTGGCCCCGGTCGACCAGGACCCCCAACTGCACCGAACTCGGCCGGCCGAGATTGCTGATGGCGTCCAGCGCGGCCCGTACCGTGCGGCCGGAGTAGAGCACGTCGTCGACCAGGATCACCCGCTGGCCGTCGATCCCGCCCGGCGGCAGATCGGTCGGGCCGACCGCCCGGGTGGCCTTGAGCCGCAGATCGTCCCGGAAAAGAGTGATGTCCAACACACCGACCGGCACACTGACGCCCTCGAATGTCCGAATTCGGGCGGCGAGACGGCGGGCGAGCGGAATGCCCCTGGTGGGGATGCCCAAGAGTACGGTGCGTTGTGCCCCGTTGGTCTTTTCAAGCACCTGATGGGCGATCCGGTCGACGACGCGTTGAATGTCTGCGCTGGTCAAGATGCACTTAACCGACTGTGGCATCGTCGTCGATGATTGGGTGGCCGATGGGTAGGCCACAGCGGACCTCCTTCCCCGCCTCACGGGACGGGTCGTTAAAGGATGTCGGGGGCACCGCCAGCCGGGCACCGGCTGGTCAGCGGTCACGGAGAACGTTACCAGTGTCCCGTTGCCGGGCAGCGCAGGGGCGCTGAGTGTCGCATCAGTAAGACGAAATTCCGGGCAAGTCGTTACGATCTTGCTCACTCATTACTATTCACCACTTGACCGCGCTTGCGAACCGCCGTACCGTCACGCTCCGTAGCGATCGCTGGGGAAAGCCCCGGGCAAAGCACTGGGAGAGTCCGAATGCCCTCTGAGTACGCCAAGTCGTTGGGCGCCCGCCTGCGCTCCATCCGTCAGCAGCAGGGGCTGTCCCTGCAGGGGGTGGAGGAGAAGTCGAACGGGCGCTGGAAGGCTGTCGTCGTCGGTTCCTACGAGCGTGGGGACCGGGCTGTCACCGTCTCCCGCCTCGCTGAACTGGCCGACTTCTACCGGGTACCCGTGTCGGAACTACTGCCGGACGGCAGTGGCGTCCGCCACGAACCCACCAGCAAGATCGTCCTGGATCTGGAACGGCTGTACGACGAAGCCGGCGAGGACCTCGCCTACGTCGCCCGGTACGCACGGGCGATCCAGCAGCAGCGTGGCGACTACAACGGCCGGGTGCTGTCCATCCGTGCCGACGACCTGCGGGCCCTGGCCATCGTGTACGACTCGTCGCCGTCCGGCCTGATCGAACGGCTGAACGAGCACGGCGTACTGGTCGCCGACCCGCGGGCGTTCTTCGCCTCCTGACGGGGGATTTCCACCTCCTGACGGCGACACACAGCGCTGGCGGGACCCGATCGGTGAATCGGGCCCCGCCAGCGCTGTAGCCGTTGCAGCAGGGCACCGGGCCGTCGCCGGGCCGGCCGACGCGGCTGGCCGTCGCCGCGGCTGGCCGGCCGGCGGATGGAAGCTAGTGCGGCGTGTACTCCGCGATCCGGTCCAGTAGGCCGTTGAGGAACCGGGGCGAGTCGTCGGTCGACATCTGCCGGGCCAACTCCACCGCCTCGGTGATCGCCACCGCATCGTCGATCTCGTCGACGTACAGCAACTCGTAGACGGCGATCCGGGCAAGGTTGCGATCCACCACCGGCATCCGGTCCAGCGTCCAGCCCTCGGCGTAGCTGCCGATCAGCTCGTCGATCCTGGCGCGGTAGGCCGCGACCCCCTCCACCAGGCCGATCGCGTAGTCGAGGTGTTCCGGACGCGGCGAGAGCCGGGCGATGTAGCCGACAAGCACCTGCGGCGGCGGCAGGTCCCGCAGGTCCGCCTCGTAGAGCACGTCGAGGGCCCGCTTACGCGCCTTGCGGCGTGCCGGCATCGAGGTCTTGGGACCCTCGGCCATCAGGCCCGGCCGAGGTAGCGGCCGTCGCGGGTGTCGACCTTGATCTTCTCACCGGTGGTGATGAACAGCGGCACCGGCACCGTGGCACCGGTCTCGACCGTCGCCGGCTTGGTGCCGCCGGTGGACCGGTCGCCCTGCAGACCCGGCTCCGTGTAGGTGACCTCGAGGATCACGCTGGTCGGCAGCTCGATGTACAGCGGCACGCCCTCGTGGGTGGCGACGGTCGCCTCGGCCTCCGGAAGCAGGTAGTTCGCGGCCTCACCGACCGTACCGCCAGGGACGGTGATCTGGTCGAAGGTCTCCAGATCCATGAAGACGTAGTCTTCGCCGTCGGCGTACAGGTACTGCATGGTCCGCTTGTCGACGGTGGCGGTGTCGACCTTGGTGCCCGCGTTGAAGGTCTTGTCGACCACCTTGCCGGAGAGCACGTTCTTCAGGGTGGTACGCACGAAAGCGCCGCCCTTGCCGGGCTTGACGTGCTGGAACTCCACGACGGACCACAGCTCGCCGTCGAGGTTGAGAACCAGCCCGTTCTTCAGGTCGTTGGTGGTGGCCATTTCCTGCCTTGATCTTCAATTGGCGACGGACCCGGCAAGTCTATCGGGCCGACGCGGATCAGCTGGGACGGGCCGCCGCGAGCTGGGCGATGTGCAGCAGCGCCAGCCGGTAGCCGTCGACGCCGAGCCCGCAGATGACCCCGGTCGCCACCGCCGACACCACCGAATGGTGCCGGAACTGCTCCCGGGCGTGGATGTTGGAGATGTGCACCTCGACCAGCGGGCCGCGCAGCAGCGCGCAGGCGTCGCGGACAGCGTACGAGTAGTGCGACCAGGCCGCCGGATTCAGCACCACGGCGGCCTCGGCGTCAGCGGCGGCGTGCAGCCAGCCCAGCATCTCGTGCTCGGCGTCGGTCTGGCGCACCTCGACGTCGAGCCCGGCGTCCCGGCCCACCTGCTCACACATCGCCACCAGGTCGGCGTAGCTGGTGGCCCCGTAGACGTCGACCTGGCGGCTGCCCAGCCGCCCGAGATTCGGACCGTTCAACACGTAGGTCTTCATGCCGTCGTCAGCTGCTGGTACGCCTCGGCGAGCAACGCGTCGTCGGGGCCGTCGAGTATGCCGGGACGAGCGAGCCCGTCAAGCACCACGAACCGCAGCCGAGAGCCCCGCGCCTTCTTGTCCACCCGCATGGTGGCCAGCAACTCCGGCCAGGCGTCGGCCCGGTAGCCGGTCGGCAACCCCAGCGCGGCCAGCACCGCTGTGTGCCGGTCGGCGACGCTGGCGTCCAGCCGCCCGGCCAGCCGGGCCAGCGTCGCGGCGTACACCAGGCCGACCGACACCGCGTGGCCGTGCCGCCAGCGAAACCCCTCGACCTTCTCGATCGCATGCGCCAGGGTGTGCCCGTAGTTGAGCACCTCCCGCAGCCCGGACTCCCGCAGGTCGCTGCCGACCACGTCGGCCTTGACCGCGATCGCGCGCTCGATCAACTCCCGCACCTGCGGGCCGACCGCGTCGGAGGCAGCCGCCGGACGGGCCTCGATCAGCTCCAGGATCGCCGGATCGGCGATGAAGCCGCACTTGACCACCTCGGCCAACCCGGCCACCAGATCCACCGGCGGCAGACCGGCCAGCAGGTCGAGGTCGCAGAGCACCCCGGCCGGCGGATGGAACGCCCCGACCAGGTTCTTTCCGGCCTCGGTGTTGATCCCGGTCTTGCCGCCCACCGCCGCGTCGACCATGCCCAGCAGGCTGGTCGCGACCGGCACCCACCGCACCCCACGCAGCCAACAGGCGGCGACGAACCCGGCCAGGTCGGTCACCGCGCCACCACCGACACCCACCACCGCATCGGTACGGGTGAAACCCACCGAGCCCAGCGCCGCCCAGCTCCGCGCGGCGACGTCGATGGACTTGCCGGCCTCGGCGTCGGGCACCTCGATCAGCAGGGGTCGGGCACCGGCGGACGCGCACGCGGCCGCGATCCGGTCGGCGTGTGCCTTCAGCGGCGGCGCGTGCAGCACCGCCACCCGGTCCGCGCCGGGCAGCAGCGTCGGCAACGTGTCGAGCAGGCCCCGACCGACCAGGACGTCGTACGGGCGGTCACCGGGCACCGGGATGCGGGTCGTCGAGTCCATCGGCACCGAGCCTAGTACGCCGGCTCGGCCGACGAAGCTCCCGGCCCGGTCGTGCGCAGCAGTGCCGCGACGTCGGCGGCGACCTGCTGCGGTGTGCGGCCGTCGGTATCCACCCGGTGCGTGGCGATCTGCTCGTACAGCGGCCGCCGCTGCTCCAGCAGATGTTTGAGGGTGGCCCGTGGGTTGATCGCCAGCAGCGGCCGGCCGCTGCTCAGACCGACCCGGCGTACCGCATCGGGGAGCTCGACGATCAGATAGACCACGGTCTGCCCGGCGAGCGCGACGCGGTTCTCCTCGGCGAGGACGGCCCCACCGCCGAGGGCGAGCACCCCGGGGAAGCTCCGCAGCGCCGCCCGTACCGCAGCCCGTTCCAGCGCCCGGAAATGCTCCTCGCCGTCGTCGACGAAGATGTCCGGGATCGGTTTGCCGGCCGCCGCGACGATGTCCGCGTCGGTGTCACGGAACTCGCAGCCGAGCAGCGCGGCCAGTGCCTCACCGGTGCTCGTCTTGCCTGAGCCGGGCGCGCCGACCAGCACGCAGACCGGTGCCATCAGCGGATCACCAGGTGGTCAAGGTACCCCGCCAGGTTACGCCGGATCTCGGCCACCGAGTCGCCGCCGAACTTCTCGGTCAGCGCCTCGGCCAGCACCAGCGCCACCATCGATTCGGCCACCACCGCCGCCGCCGGCACCGCGCACACGTCGGACCGCTGGTTGATCGCCGTCGCCGCCTCGCCGGTGGTCACGTCGACCGTCGACAGCGCCCGGTTCAGCGACGAGATCGGCTTCATCGCCGCGCGTACCCGCAGTGGCTCCCCGGTGCTGATGCCACCCTCCAGCCCGCCGGCCCGGTCGGTGACCCGACGCACCCCCGACGCGGTCGGGATGATCTCGTCGTGTGCGACCGAGCCTCGGGACCGGGCCTGCTGCCAGGCGTCGCCGATCTCCACACCCTTGATCGCCTGGATCGACATCACCGCGGTGGCCAGCCGGGCGTCGAGCTTGCGGTCCCACTGCACGTGGCTGCCCAGACCCGGCGGTACCCCGTAGGCGAGGACCTCGACGATCCCGCCGAGGGTGTCCGCGTCCCGCTTCGCGGCGTCGACCTCGGCGACCATCTGGGCACTCGCCTGCGGGTCGAGGCAGCGCAGCGGGTCGGCGTCGACCCGTTCGGCGTCCTCCGGGCGCGGCTGCACCCCGGGCTTGGCGGCGACCGAGCCCAACTCGACGACGTGCGACACGATCTCGATGCCGAGCGACTGGCGGCACAGTGCCCTGGCGACGGTGCCGACCGCGACCCGGGCCGCGGTCTCCCGGGCACTGGCCCGCTCCAGGATCGGCCGGGCGTCGGTGTGGCCGTACTTCTGCATGCCGGCCAGGTCGGCGTGACCCGGCCGCGGCCGGGTCAACGGTGCGTTGCGGGCCTGGCTGGCGAGCTCCGCCGGGTCGACCGGGTCGGCGGCCATCACCGTGCGCCACTTCGGCCACTCGGAATTGCCCACCCGGATCGCCACCGGGCTGCCCAGCGTCACGCCGTGCCGCAACCCGCCGATGATCTCGATCTCGTCCTGCTCGAAGCTCATCCGCGCGCCCCGGCCGTAGCCGAGTCGGCGTCGCCGCAGCTCACGACCGATCTCGGCGCTGGTCACCTCCACCCCGGCGGGGACGCCTTCGAGAAGAGCGACCAGGGCGGGGCCGTGGGATTCACCTGCAGTCAGCCAGCGCAACACGTCCGAAAGTGTGACACGGCCCGGTCGGCCGCCGGATCGGCACGGCACCCGCGTCCCGCCCTCCGGACACCGGCGGCCCGTCGCTCGCGTAGCCCGATCACCCGGCTTCGCACGTCCTCGGCCGCGGTGGGGTGATCTCGAGGGCTGACACCTGTTGGCTTGGCGGTCTTCGATAGCGCTCATTAGTCGGCTATAGTTGCGTCGTGAATTTGAAGGAATGGGCAGCGGTCACCGGAATCTCGTACGCGACGGCACGTCGGCGTTACGAGTCCGGGACGCTGCCCGTTCCCACCTACCGGATCGGCCGCCTGATCATGGTCGGGGAACCGGTCACCGGCACGCCGGCCGGGACCGGGCAGACCGTGGTGTACGCACGGGTGTCATCGGCCGGTCAGCAGGCGGACCTGGACCGGCAGGTCGCACGGTTGGCCGTGTGGGCCACCGGGCAGAAGCTCGGCGTGGACCGGGTGGTGACCGAGGTCGGGTCCGCGCTCAACGGGCACTGTAAGGAGTTGCTCGCCCTGCTGAGCGACCCGTCGGTGTCCACGATCGTGGTCGAGCATCGGGACCGGTTCGCGCGCTTCGGCGCCGAATACGTCGAGGCCGCGCTGACCGCCCAGGGCCGGCGCCTGCTCGTCGTCGACCCGGACCAGGTCGATGACGACCTGGTCCGCGACGTGACCGAGATCCTGACGTCGTTGTGTGCCCGGCTGTACGGCCGTCGAGCGGCGGCGGACCGTGCCCGCCGCGCGGTCGAGGCCGCCATCGAGGACCCGGCGTGAAGACGATCCAGGCACACCGGTTCGCCCTCGACCTCAACCCCGGTCAGGAACGCGACGCCAACCCCGGTCAGGAACGCGACGTCCTCGCTCACGCCGGGGCTGCCCGGGTGGCGTACAACCCGGCACGGCACCCGCCGGTCAGACCGGGACCGTCCCGCCGCAAGGCAGGGCTACCAACCGGGTGCTCACTGAAGCGCACTGAGAGGTAACGGCGGTCCGCGTGCCGAACGACGACGATGTCCGCCGCCGGCCGGCGGCGCTGCTCATCCTGCTCGGCGCGGTCACCGCCATCGGGCCGCTGTCGATCGACATGTACCTGCCGGCGTTCCCGGCGATCAGCGACGACCTCGGCGCAACACCGGCCCGGGTGCAGTTGTCGCTGACCGCCTGCCTGATCGGCGTGGCGCTCGGGCAGCTGGTCGGCGGCCCGCTCAGCGACCGCTGGGGCCGACGCCGCCCGGTGCTGGCCGGCACCATCGGCTACGGGCTCATCGCCCTGGCCTGCGCGGCGGCGCCGACCGCCGAGGCGTTGGTCGGGCTACGACTGCTGCAGGGCGTCGCGGGTGGCGTCGGGGTGGTCGTGGCCCGGGCGGTGGTGCGCGATCTCTTCTCCGGCGACGACGCGGTGCGGTTCTTCTCCCGGCTGCTGATCATCTTCGGGGTCGCGCCGATCGCCGCCCCGGCGCTCGGCGCGCTGGTGCTGTCGGTCACCTCCTGGCGGGGCATCTTCGTGGTCCTCGCGGTGATCGCGGCCCTGCTCGCCATGGTCCTGGCCCGCTGGCTGCCGGAGACCCTCCCGGCCGGGCGCCGCAACCCCGATGGGCTGGCCGGCACCGCGCGGGCGGCCCGCACCGTGCTCACCGACCGGACCTTCGTCGGGTACGCGTTGACCCAGGGGTTCGCGTTCGCCGGACTGTTCGCCTACCTCGCCGGGTCGCCGTACGTGCTGCAGGACGGCTTCGGGCTCTCCCCGACCATGTTCAGCCTGGTGTTCGGGGTCAACTCGGTGGGCCTGATCGCACTCGGGCAGCTCAACGCCCGGCTGGTCGGCCGGCACCGGCCGCGGTCACTGTTCGTCGGGGCGCTGGTCGCCGGGGTGCTCGCCGCGGCGGCGCTGGTGATCGGCGCGGGCAGCGGTCAGCTGTGGCTGGTGCTGATCCCGCTCGCGGTGTACGTCGGCACCATCGGGATGGTGCTGCCCAACGGCACCGCCCTGGCGCTGGAGAACCACGGCCGGCACGCCGGCACCGCCGCCGCCCTGCTCGGCGCGGTCGGTTCCGGCATCGGAGCGCTGGCCGCGCCGCTGGTCGGGTTGGCCGGGGCCACGAGCGCCCTGCCGATGGCGCTGATCATCCTCGGTGCCGCCGGATCATCACTGACCGTCGTGCTGACGCTGGCCCGGGGCCGAACGTCCTGACCAGGCGTCGCGCAACGCCGCCCGCATCGCCGACACCGGCGCGGCGACCCCGGTGAACTGCTCGAACTGGCCGATCGCCTGGGCGAGCAGCAGGTCCAGTCCGGACACCACCCGGGAACCGGCCGCTGCGGCGGCCGAGGCCAACGGGGTCGGCCAGGGATCGTAGATCGCGTCGAAGCAGACCGTGGCCGGGGTCAACCGCAACCGACCGGCGAACTCGTCGGCGACGCCTTTGGGCAGCGTGGACACCAGGACGTCGGCACCGGTCGCTCCCGCCGCACGGTCCGCCCAGTCGGCGGCGGTGATACCGAGACCGAGTGCCGCCGCGACCGGCTCCAGCTCACCGACCGCCTCGGCGCGCCGGGCCAGCACCGTCACGGAATCGGCGGCCAACGCCGCTGCGGCGGCCAACGCCGCCCGGGCGGTGCCACCGGCACCGAGCACGGTGAACCGGGCACCGGCGCCGACTCCGGCGGCACGCAGCACCTCGACCATGCCGGGCACGTCGGTGTTGTCGGCGTACCAGCGGCCGGTCGGCCGGCGTACCAGGGTGTTGGCGGCGCCGACGGCGGCCGCGACCGGCGAGACCTCCTCGGCCAGCGCGAGCGCCGTCTCCTTCAACGGCATGGTGACCGACAGGCCGGCCCAGTCGGGACCGAGACCGGCGAACAGGTCTGGCAGCTCCGCCTCGGCGCATTCGATCGCGGTGTAGGTCCAGCCGGTCAGCCCGGCGGCCCGGTAGCCGGCGTCGTGGATGACCGGGGAGAGCGAGTGCGCGATCGGCTTGCCGACGACCGCCACCCGACGGGCACCGGTGCGGCCGGCGCCGGCCGGGCCGCTGCCCTGCGGGGTGGCACCGGTCACCTCAGAGCACGCCGTTCTGCCGGGCGATCGCGATGTTGGCGTCATGTTCTTCGACGGTCGTCGCGAACGCCGAGCGGCCTTCCTTGTCGATCGCGACGAAGAAGACCCAGTCCTCGTCCGGTGGGTCGACCGACCCTTCCAGTGCGGCCTTGCCCGGGTTGTTGATCGGCGTCGGCGGCAACCCGGCGCGCGCGTGGGTGCTGTACGGATTACTCTCGTCGTACAGCTCTTCCCTGGTCATGTCCTTGGACGCCTTGGTCGGCACGCCGGTCAGCTCCCAGTAGTAGTTGACCGTGACGTCGAACTGCAGGCAGCTGCAGGGAAAGTCGTCGCTGTAGACCCGGTTGTAGGCGACCCGGGCGACCTTGGCGAGGTCCTCGGCGATGCCGGCCTCGGCCTGGGCCAGCGAGGCCACGATCAGCGCCTCGTACGGGCTGATCCCGCCCCGCTCGGCCTGCACCCGCTCGGCGTACTGCATCTCGCCGGTCACGGTGAGGAAGCGGTCCACCATCAGCCGGACGATCTCCGGGGCGGTGCTGTCGGGGTCGAGGTCGTAGGTGTCCGGGAAGAGAAAACCCTCGGCCGACGGGGTGACCTGCTGGCCGTCGGTGCGGGTGAGCCACCAGTCCGGCACCCCCAACGCGAGCGGGTCCTGCGCGGCCGCGGCGAACTCCTCGGCCGGGATGTCGGTCGCCTCGGCGAGCGTCTGGTAGATCTGCTTGGCGGTACGGCCCTCCGGGATGGTCACCCGGTTCGAGATCTTGTTCTCCAGGTCGAGCAGCAGGCTCAGCGCGGTTGCGGCGCTCATCTCCGAGCGCAGGCGGTAGAAGCCCGGCTGGATGTTCTGGCTCCGAGAGTTGTTGCGGGCTTCGTTGGTGAAGGCCTTGGTGCTCTTGATCACACCGGCCTCGACGAGGGTGTTGCCGATGTCGGTGGCGGTCTCGCCGGAACTGACCTGCACGACCACCTCACCGGTGCCGCCACCCTCGTAGTCGGGGGTGACGAGCAGGTTCTGTACCCGGTCGAAGCCGTACCAGACGCCGCCACCGAGCAGCCCGAGCATCAGCAGGGTGACCAGCAGCGCGGCGACGGTCTTTCCTCTGCCGCTGCCGCCGGACGATTTCTTGCGCCGGGCACCGCGACGGTGCCGGCCCTTGTCCGCCCGGTCCTCAAAGGCAAGGTCAAGTTCGTCGATCATCACATCCGCCTCCGCTGCGCATCCAGCCAGCTCTGCAGGATCTCCACGGCAGCCGCCTGATCGACCACCGCGCGCTGACGCCGTCCCCGGACACCCCGCTCGGACAGCCTACGGCTAGCGACCACCGTCGACATCCTTTCGTCTGTCATCAGGACCGGAATCGGCGCAACTGCCACGCTCAGTGACCTGATGTAGGCGGTGACGGCGTCGGCCGCCGGTCCGTGGCGCCCGGCGAGGTTCACCGGCAAGCCGACAATAACCTCATGCACCTCGTATTCGTCCGCTATTTGGACAATTTTCGCAATATCTGACGGAGTAGCGGTAGAAGCGATATTCGGCGCAGATCCGGTGCCGGTCGACCTGTCACGCTGCACCGTCAGCAGCGGAGTGGCGAGGATGCCGTCCGGGTCGCTGATCGCCAGACCGATCCGGACCTGTCCCACATCGACGCCGAGCCGACGACCACGGACGAAGCCGTCTGCCATCGCGTCGCTCACTGCCGCACCTGCCGTCAGTCGTCAGTCACGCCGTCAGTCGTCAGTCGTCAGTCACGCCGACTCGACGATCGCCTTCTCCACTGCGGCCAGCAGATTCGATGCCTCCGCCGCCGGTAGACCGCCGCCCTGCGCCAGATCGGCGTTCCCGCCGCCCCGACCGCGCAACGCCCCCTTGACCAGATCGGCCGCCGAGATACCGCGCCCCTTGCCGGCCGCGTTCACCGCCACCACCAGCGACGCCTTGCCGTTCGACCGCGCGGCGACCGCGACCACCCCGGGACGGGACGGGTCGATCCTGCCGCGGATCTCCTGGGCGAGCGTCCGCACATCGTTGCCGACCGCGCCCTCCGGCGCCTCCGTCCCGACGTACGCCACCCCGCCCAGGTCCCGGGCCTGGGCGACGAGCGCCGCCGCGCCACCCAGCACCAGCTGCGCCCGCAGCTTCTCCAGCTCCTTCTCCGCGTCCCGCAACTGGGTCACGGTCTGCTGTACCCGGTCGGCGACCTGATCGGCCGGCACCCGGTACAGCTCCGCGAGCCGGGCCACCAGCAGGTGCTCACGGGCCAGGAAGTTGAACGCGTCGATGCCGACCAGCGCCTCCACCCGGCGCACCCCGGAACCGATCGACGACTCCGAGAGAATCTTGACCAGACCGAGCTGGCCGGAGCGGGTCACGTGGGTCCCGCCGCACAGTTCGCGCGCGTAGTCACCGACCTCGATGACCCGCACCTCGTCGCCGTACTTCTCACCGAACAGCGCCATCGCGCCGAGCCGACGCGCCTCCTCCTGGGAGGTGATGAACGCGTTCACCTCCAGATCCCGCAGCAGCACCTCGTTGACCTGCTGTTCGATGTCGACCAGCACCGACGGGGAGACGGCCCCCGGGGTGTTGAAGTCGAACCGCAGCCGGCCCGGCGCATTCAACGAACCCGCCTGCGTCGCCGACTCACCGAGGAAGTTCCGCATGGTCTGGTGCACCAGGTGGGTCGCGGTGTGCGAACGGGAGATCGCCCGCCGCCGGGCGACGTCGATCTCGGCGTACCCGGTCTCGCCGGAGCGCACCTCGCCGTGGACCACCCGGGCCTTGTGCACAACCAACCCCGGCACCGGCGACTGCACGTCGAAGATCTCGACCCGGCCGTCGCCGACGGTGAGCAGACCCGTGTCCGGCTGCTGGCCACCGCCCTCGGCGTAGAAAGGCGTGCTGTCGAGCACCAACTCGATGACGTCACCCTCACCGGCCACCGGCAGCACGGCCCCGTCGGTGCCGAGCACGGCGCGCACCCGCGACTCACGGGCCACCTCCGCGTACCCGGTGAACTCCACCGGGCCACCCGCGTCGAGCACTCCCCGGTAGGCCGACATGTCGACATGGCCGGTCTTGCGCGCCCGCGCGTCCGCCTTCGCCCGCGTCCGCTGCTCGGACATCAGCCGGCGGAAGCCGTCTGAATCCACCGACAGGCCCTGCTCGGCGGCGATCTCCAGGGTCAGGTCGATCGGAAAGCCGTAGGTGTCGTGCAGCTGGAACGCCTTGTCGCCGGCGAGCTTCGCGCCGCCGGCGGCCTTCGTCTCGGAGATCGCCAGGTCGAGAATCGTGGTACCGGAACGCAATGTCGCCAGGAAGGCGTCCTCCTCGGCGTACGCGTACGTCGAGATCCGCTCGAAGTCGGCGGCCAGCTCGGGGTACGACGGTGCCATGCAGTCGCGGGCCACCGGAAGCAGCTCCGGCAACGCTCGTTCCTGCCAGCCCAGCAACCGTACCGACCGGATCGCCCGCCGCATGATCCGCCGCAGCACGTATCCCCGGCCCTCATTGCCCGGGGTCACCCCGTCGCCGATCAGCATCAGCGCGGTCCGCACGTGGTCGGCGATCACCCGCAGCCGTACGTCGTCGGGATGCGACTCCGTCGCCGACGGACCGGACTGGACGCCGTAGCGCTTACCGGTCAGCTCGGCCGCCCGGTCCAGCACCGGACGCACCTCGTCGATCTCGTAGAGGTTGTCCACTCCCTGCAGGATCGACGCGATCCGCTCCAGGCCCATGCCGGTGTCGATGTTCTTCTTCGGCAGGTCGCCGACGATGCTGAACCGCTCCTTGTCAAGCACCTCGGTGATCTCGTACTGCATGAAGACGAGATTCCAGAACTCCAGGAACCGGTCCTCGTCGACCTCCGGACCGCCGTCGGGCCCGTAGGCCGGACCGCGGTCGTAGTACAACTCCGAGCACGGACCGGCCGGCCCGGGGATGCCCATCGACCAGAAGTTGTCCTTGTTGCCCCGGCGGACGATCCGCTCCGCCGGCACCCCGGTCCGCCGCCAGATGTCGGCCGCCTCGTCGTCGTCGAGGTAGACCGTCACCCAGATCCGCTCCGGGTCCATGCCGAAACCGCCAGCGGCGGCCGGCTTCGTGGACAGGTCCCAGGCGAGCGGGATGGCATCTTCCTTGAAGTAGTCGCCGAAGGAGAAGTTGCCGTTCATCTGGAAGAAGGTGCCGTGCCGCGAGGTCTTGCCGACCTCGTCGATGTCCGGGGTACGGATGCACTTCTGCACGCTCGTCGCCCGCTGGTACGGCGGGGTGCGCTGGCCGAGGAAGAACGGCACGAACTGCACCATGCCCGCGTTGATGAACAGCAGGTTCGGGTCGTCGATCGCGGGCAGCGGAGCGGACGGCACCACGGCGTGACCGTTGTCCTCGAAATGCGCGAGGAACCGCCGCTTGATCTCCGCTGTCTTCACCGCACGTCCTCCTGGGGGAAAATCTCGTTGTCACCGACGGTCGGATCGCCTCGCAACTCGGCGAACTGGTCGTCGAACGCCACGCCCTCGGCGAACGCGGCCTGGATCTGCTGCTCGCGCTCTGCCATGCCCTCGCGGACATCCTCTACGAAGGTACGGACCGATTCCACCAGACCACCAGCGGATTCCGACAGCGACGCGGCGACGCCCGACGGCGTGTAGGACTGCGCGGTCCGGGTCAGCTTGCGCACCACCAGGGCACCGACGGCGAGACCCACACCGAGCCAGAGCAGGCGTTTCATGACAGCGTCCTCCCACTCATCCGGCGTTACGCCGGGCTGCCCGGCGGCGCTGCTTGAGTTCGGTCCGCACGTCGCGCTCCTGCTCGGCGTTGCGCCGGGCGGAAGCGGCCCGGCGTACCCCGTACCCGAACGCGGCGACCTTCACCAGCGGGTTGGCCGCAGCGGCCGAGACCACAGTGGCCAGGTTCGCCACGTTGGCGGTGACGTTCTGCGCGTGACCGGTCATCGTGTCGATCTTGGCAAGCTGAATGTTGACGCCGTCCAGGGTCGTGTGCACCTGGCTCAGCGCGGTGTTCACGTTCTCGACGGACGTGTTGACCTGGCCGAGTAGCGGACCACTCCGGTCGTTGAGATCGTTGATCGCCCGGGTCGCGGCGTCCACGGTGTGCCGCAACCGCAGGATCGGCACCGCGAGCACGAGCACCAGCATCAGGAACGCCCCGGCGGCCACCAGCGCCGCGATTTCTCCACCATCCATGCCTGCCTGTCCTCCTCTATACGAACCGCCTGCCCCGACCGCGACCCGGTACGCAGGTCGTCCCCTGCGGGCACACCACGCCGACCCGGCCCACTACACCGCCGTGGCCAGCGGACGCGGCACCACCGGTGCAGACCCTACCGTCCGTGATGGTCGTCCGCTCACGACGGTTCGAGGTCCAGGTCGAGCAACGGGTCGTCGGTGAAGACCGGATCCGGATCCTCACCGGTGAGCGAGGGGTCGAGGCTCGGCTGGGGTTTGGTCCGATCATCGCCGATGGCGTTGCGGACCTTGATCGAGACCACTGACCCGGTGCAGCTGTCCGCCTCGGTGACCGGCTGTTCGCCTGCGGGGTCGCCGTCGGCGGGTGCCTCGCCGGCCGGCGGTTCCACCGGCGGCCGTTGCGCGAGCAGATCGTCCGAGCAGGCCGGCGGCCGGACCCACAGGTCGAGGGTGAGCTCGTCACGGGTCCAGCAGGTGTACTGGCCGTCCTCGACGGGCTGGGACGGGCAGAGGTCCACCTCCCAGGGCAGCCAGCCCGCGCCGGTCAGCGCCGCGGTGTAGACCTGGGCGGTCTCCTCCGCGCCGCGCTCGGAGGTGAGGGTCCGCTCGCGGAACCGGCAGTCGATCAGGCACCACCGGCTGCCGCTGACCGCGTCGGTGGTCTCCTGCGCGGCCCATCCGGGCACGTCGAGCCGGTCGAGAGCGTTGAACACCGGGTCCCGGGTCGCCGTCCGGATGCCGAAATAGAGCGGCAGCGCGGCGAGGACCACCACCGCGACCATGATCAACGCGATCGCCCGCAGCCGCCGCTGCTGCAGCGTCGCCGTGTCGTCACCGGAACCCTGGGCCACCGGGTCGGAGTCGCCACCGCTCGGGTCGTCGGCGGCCGGGGCAGCCGGGGGCCGGGGCTGGGCCACCGCCACCGCCACCGCCCGTCCGTCACCGCCGGGCATCCGGGGTGCGGCCGGGCTGCGGGGAGCCACGTCGATACGATCGTCCACCGCCACGCCGGCCCGCGCCGGGCGGGCCGGTCCACGGCCAGGCTCACCACCGGCCGGCGCTCGGCCGAGGCCGCCGCCCGGATGCGGACCGGCGGATCCAGGTGTCGAATGCGGGGCAGCTGATCCAGGAATCGGATGCGGACCAGCCGGGCCAGGGGCCGGGTAGGGGCCGATGGGCCGCACAGGTGCCGCCGCGGCTGCCCGGGCCACCGGACCGTTGCCGCCGGCACCACCGGATACCGGCCGGGGCGGGCCGTCTACAGCCGGACGGCCGGGTGCCAGACCGGCGGCGGCCCGCCCCGGCGGCAGCGGCCCGGTCGGGTGGGGGCCCGGCTGGCTCCGCGAGGGTGGCTGGCCCGGTGCAGGCTCTCGACCGGTACCGACAGGGGGGCCGACTGGCGCGCCCGACCGAGCCCGTACTGCCGCGACGGCAGCGGCCGGCCCTGGGCCGGCCGGCACCGTGGCCCGGCCTGGCCCCGGCGGCGGCTGGCTGGTCCCGGGTGGACCGGCCAGGCCAGCCGGCGGCGGACCGGCCGGACGGGCCCCCGGACGACCGGACGGATCCGCTGCCGGGCCGCGCCGAGGATCGCGGGTCGGCGGCAGCGCGCCACCCGGTCCGGGCACCACCGGGGCGGCCATCGCGGCGCGGGCCGGGCCATGAACCGGTCGACCGTGACCGGGAGCACCGCCAGCCGGTGACACCGGTCCAGCCGCTGGCGTGGGACCGCCGGCAGCAGGCGAGACCGGACGGCCGCCGGCTGGTGAGACCGGACCGACCGGCGAGCCTGGTCCAGGCATCGGACCGGGGCCGACCCGGGGGCGCGGTCCGGCGTCGGGTACGGACCGCTGCGCGGGACGGGCCGCGCCGGACGGGCCGCCACGGTCGTAGGACTGGTCGGGCCCAGGCCGCTCACCGTGAGTCGGACCGGCCGGGCCGTCCACGGGTCCCGAGGCGTGCCGACCCGCCGGGCGCGGTGCACCCGTTTCCGCACGCGAGGCCGGACCTACCACCGGGCGAGGCACCTCGTGACCGAGTGGACGGGACACGTCGGGACCCAACGGACGGGGGGCCGGGCCGCGCGGCGGCTCGGCGGCCGGACCCCGGCCGAACGCGGCCGGACGCTGCGGCCAGTCGGACGTCGACTCCTCGGGATCGGGCGCACGACGACGGCCACCGGCGGACCTGGTCGGTGGGCCGGACGGGTCACGATCCGGGTCGCCGTGTCCCGTACCGTTGCGCGACACCGGGCCCGGCCGGCCAGCAGGTCCAGCCATCGGAGCGGGTGCGGTCTCCGGTCCGAAACGACCGGCAACCGGGCCCGTTGCCTGCCCGGGGCCGGAACGGCCAGCGGCGGAGGTCGGTGCCGGTGGCCGGGCCGGGCCGGACGATGGCAGCGGCGGAGCGTTGCCCGACAGTGGCACCACCGAGCTTGCCGAGCCGGCCTGGCGAGGCGGCCGGTCGTACCGGTCAGGTCCATGTTGTGACTGCTCGCCGGTCACCGGGCCGTTCGGCGCCCGACCCGCACGCGGATCCGGCTGCCCGGTGTGGTTCGGTGTGGCGCGTGGGCCAGGCTGCCGTGGCTGGTCCGGCACGGCGGCGGGGCGTGGCTGGGCGGTCGGTGGACGTACCGCGGCCCCCGACGCGGCACCACCGGATCGGCCCGACGGCTCGCTCGGATCCGAGGGTGCGGGCCGGCCCAGGCCGGGCGCCGGCTCACCCCGACCGGGTGGGGGCATCCGGCCCGCTGGTGGTGCCTCGCCGCCGACCCCGCCGGGTCCGATGTCGACCCGCTGTTCCTTGGCGGTACGCAGGTCGTCGAGCCAGCCGGTCTCTTCGCCGCTGACTTCTTCCTCGACCGGCGCTGTCCTGCCCCACCGGCGCCCCTTGGCCTTGCCCTCGGCCTGGCTGTCGCGACGCTCGTCGGGGCTTTCCGGGCGCTCGGATCCGCGCGCTCTCACTGCTGTACCTCCCCGGCAGTCACGCTGCCGCTGTCGTCGGACGCCGCGGCGGTTCCGGGCAACGGACCAGTCTCGGCCGTGCGACCGGCCTCGGCCGTGGTGCCCGAGCCGCCGCGCACGATCCGCCGTAGCACCGGCATCCGCGCGGCAACCGCGCGCTCCGCACCATGCTCGGTTGGACGGTAGTAGTCAACACCGGCGAGTTCGTCCGGTGGGTACTGCTGGGTCACCACGCCGCGCTGGTCGTCGTGGGGGTAACGGTAGCCCTGCCCGTGGCCGAGTCGCTGCGCACCGGAGTAGTGGCCGTCGCGCAGATGGGCCGGCACGCCACCGCCCTTGCCGGCGCGTACGTCCGCGACGGCCGCCGCGAGCGCGGTGGTGGTGGAGTTCGACTTCGGGGCGCTGGCCAGGTGGATCACCGCCTGGGCGAGGTTCAGCTGCACCTCGGGCAGGCCGACGTACTCCACCGCGTGCGCGGCGGCGGTCGCCACCGACAGTGCGGTCGGATCGGCCATCCCCACATCCTCGCTCGCGAAGATCACCATCCGCCGGGCGATGAACCGGGCGTCCTCGCCAGCGACCAGCATCCGGGCCAGCCAGTGCAGGGCGGCGTCGACGTCGGAGCCGCGCATGCTCTTGATGAAGGCGCTGGTGACGTCGTAGTGGACGTCTCCGTCACGGTCGTAGCGGACGGCCGCGACGTCGATCGCCTGTTCGGCGATGCCCAGGTCGATCTCGTCGGCGGACAGGGCGGCCGCCGCGGCGGCGGCGGCCTCCAACGCTGTGAGTGCCTTACGTACGTCGCCGCCGGCGAGCCGGACGAGGTGATCCTCTGCCGATGGTGCCAGCCGGAGCGAGCTACCGAGCCCGCGCTCGTCGGTCACCGCGCGCCGGAGCAGGTCACGGACCGCGTCCTCGGTGAGTGGTCGCAGGGTGAGCAGGACACATCGCGACAGTAACGGCGAGATGACCGAAAAGTGGGGATTCTCGGTGGTCGCCGCCAGCAGCGTCACTGTCCGATCCTCGACTGCCGCCAGCAGCGAATCCTGCTGCGTCTTGCTGAAGCGGTGCACCTCGTCGATGAACAGCACGGTCGGCAACCCGCCGGTACGCCGTTGCCGACGGGCTTCGTCGATCACCGCGCGGACATCCTTGACGCCGGCCGACAGCGCCGACATCGCCACGAACCGGCGGTCGGTGGCCCGGGCCACCAGGTGAGCGACAGTGGTCTTGCCACAACCGGGTGGCCCCCACAGGATCACCGACATCGGTGCGGTACCGCTCACCAGCTGCCGCAACGGCGCCCCGGGAGCGAGTAGATGCTCCTGGCCGACCAGCTCGTCGATGCTCGCCGGACGCATCCGTACCGGCAGCGGCGACCCCGCGTCGCCAGCCGTCCCGGCGTCGCCGAGTCCGCGACCCGCCGCCACGCCGCGTCCGGCCGGCTGCGTGTCGTGCAGCCGGCCGGACGCGGGGTAGGAGAAGAGAGTGTCGGACTCCATCAACAAGACAGTACCGGCCCGATCTCGTACGCCGGAAATGCACCGAGATCGGGCCGGGTGGTCGTCCCGGTCGGGATCAGGGCCGGGTGGTCGTCCCGGCCAGCCGCAGCCCTACCGGCGCCGACGGGACCAGCGGCCGGCGCTACCACCGATACCGGCAAGATGCAGGGCCACGCAGAGCAGCCCGATCAGCACCAGGGTGTTCCAGTTGAACAGGTCCGGCGCGCCCAGATCGCTGTTGATCAGGTCGAGCAGCAAGGCGAAGCCGAAAACGGCCGCCGCGACGATGGCGAACATATGGTCCTCCTGGGGGGTTCAGTGGGTCGTTCCCTCCGTACCCACCGGCGCCGGCCGCCAATCCAGCTTGGACCCGATCTGCGCCTGGCCAGCCGACGGTGGCTCGGCCTGCGCCGGGTCGACCGGCTGGCGTAGGTTGCGCCGCGCCACCAGGTAGAGCGGTGCGGCTGCGGCCAGCACGGCCGCGCCGACCAGCATCGCCAGGCTGACCGTCGCAGCGCCGGCGATACCCAGCAGCACCACCCCGCCGAGCGCTCCCGCCGGTTGGGCGACCATCGAGTTGAGCGAGACGACGCTGGTCCGGTGCGGGCCGTCCACCTGCCGGTGCAGCAAACCCATGTGCACCGGGTTCGACGCACCGTGGATGGCGTAGCAGGCCAGGTAGGCCACGATCACCCCGACCGGCCCGGCGAGCATTGCCATTGCGACCACCGTCGCCCCCTGCAGAACGCGCAACGCGGCGGCGGTCACCGGCACGCCGAGCCGCCGGCTGAGCGCCGGCACCAGAGCCGCGCCAGCGGCCGACGCCAGCCAGGCGACCGCGCCGACCGGGCCGAGCAACGCCGCCGCCCGGTCGGCGTCGCCGGCCACCTCCGCCAGGCGCACCGGCAGCAGCGTCTCGAAGGAGACCATGCCGAAACCCCAGAACAGCTCGACCGAGATCAGGGCGAGCAGAATCCGGGACCGCCGCAGCAGCCCCAGCGCGCCGAGCACCACGGACGGCACCTGCCGGACCGAAGCAGTGAGAGTCGGTGCCCTGCCCGCCGGCCGCACCTCGACCAGCAGCAGCGCCAGGCCGACCAGGCCGACGACCTGCAGCACCCCGGCGACCACGACCGGTCCGGTCAACGCGCTCACCGGACCGACCGGTCCGAGCGCCACCAGCGCACCTGAGGCCAGGGCGCCGGCGGCGATCGCCAGACCGCCCACCACTGCACCATGGCTCAGGCCATGCTCGTACCGCGCGTCCGGGTCGACGGCGAGCGTCGCGTCGACGTACCAGGACTCCAGCGGCCCGCTCTCCAACGCCCGGTAGACGCCTTGTAGCAGCATCACGACGACGAACAGGACGAAGGAGTCGGCGACGGTGAGCAGCGCCAGCGCCAGCAGGTTCGCCACCGCCGCGCCGAGCAGCACCGGCTTGCGACCGACCGCGTCGGCCAGGCCGCCGGTCGGCAGCTCCAGCAGCAGTACGGCGAGCCCCTGCGCGGCGACGACCAGGCCGATCTGCGGCAGGGCGAGCCCACGCTCCAGCATCAGCAGCACCGTGACGGGGATCAGCAGTCCGGTCGGTGCCCAGCGCAGACCGTGCAGGATCAGGTAGCGCCGGTGCACCTGGCGGGCGGCCAACGCGGTCACGGCGCGTCTCCGGTCGGCTCGTCTCCGGTCGGCCCGTGCCGGTCCGCGCCACCGCCGCCGCTGCCGACACGGGGGAAGGCGTACATGTACAACATCACCTGCTCGGCCGGCCCGTCGCCGGGGCCGGGATCGGTGCGGTACCGCTCGACGACCTCATCGAGGTCGGCGTTGAGCCGCCGCAGCTGGTCGACGGTGAGGGTCAACCGGGCGTCGGAGTACTCGGCGGCGTCGCGCCATTCGGTGGAGTAGCCGTCCCGAGCGGTGTGCCAGTCCTCCGCCCGACGGACGAACTGCTGCACGAAGTAGCTGTTGAGCCAGTCGGCGGCGGCGCGGGCATCCGGATCGTCGTCGAAGGAGGTGTTGCGCCACGAGGTGACCTGGTGGACCGCCCGCCACCACCGCTCCCGGCCGGTGCCCCGGGCAGGCTCCTCGCGGACCAGCCCGGCGTCGGCGAGTTTTCGCAGGTGGTAGCTGGTGGCGCCGGTGTTGGTGCCCAGCTCGTGGGCGAGGCTGGTGGCGGTCGCCGGCCCGTCCAGGCGCAGCGCGCCGAGCAGCCGCAACCGCAGCGGGTGGGCCAAGGTGCGGACCTGGTCCCCGGTGAGCCAGACCGTCGAGAGTTGCTCGTCCATGCTCTGCACAATAGCTCTGCACAGAAACCATGCACAACGTTTGTGCACAGCTTTTCTGCAACCGTCCGACGCGCTCCAGACGCACCTGAGCCCGGGCGCGTTCGCGCACCCGGGCTCAGCGTCGACAACCGGTCAGCAGATCAGGACGGCTCCACCGGGGCCGCTACCCCAGCCGTACCGGCCACCGGGGTCGGCGCGACACCGGCCGGCGGCTTCGGCTTGGCGTCCACCCCTGCCTCGGCCCGCTGCTGGGCGGTGATCGGCGTCGGCGCCTGGGTCAACGGGTCGAAGCCGCCCCGGGTCTTCGGGAACGCGATCACCTCACGGATCGAGTCCACGCCGGCCAGCAGCATGCAGATCCGGTCCCAGCCGAACGCGATACCGCCGTGCGGCGGCGGGCCGTACTTGAACGCCTCCAGTAGGAAGCCGAACTTGTCCGACGCCTCCTGCTCACTGACGCCCAGCAGGTCGAAGACCCGACGCTGCACGTCGGCGCGGTGAATACGGACCGAGCCGCCGCCGATCTCGTTGCCGTTGCAGACGATGTCGTACGCGTACGCGAGCGCCTCGCCAGGGGCGCCGTCGAAGCGGTCCAGCCACTCGTCGGTCGGCGAGGTGAACGGGTGGTGCACCGCCGTCCAGCCGCCCTCCTCGGTCGGCTCGAACATCGGCGCGTCCACCACCCAGCAGAACGCCCAGGCGCTGGAGTCGATCAGGCCGGACCGACGGGCGATCTCGATCCGGGCCGCGCCGAGCAGTTCCTGCGCCTCCCGCCGGTTGGTCGAGGCGGCGAAGAAGATCGCGTCGCCGGGCTTGGCGCCGACCGCGTCGGCCAGCCCGCCCAGGTGCTCGGCCGACAGGTTCTTCGCCACCGGGCCGCGCGGCTCGCCGGTCTCGGCGTCCAGCACCACGTACGCCAGCCCCCGCGCGCCGCGCGCCTTGGCCCAGTCCTGCCAGCCGTCAAGCTCCTTACGGGTCTGGGTGGCACCACCGGGCATCACCACCGCACCGACGTAGCCGCCCGCGTCGATCGCCCCGGCGAACACCCGGAACGCGGTGCCGCGCAGGAACCCGGTCAACTCGGTCAACTCCACGCCGTAGCGCAGGTCCGGCTTGTCCGAGCCGTACCGGTCCATCGCCTCGTGCCAGGTGATCCGCGGCACCGGGCCGGCGATCTCGTGCCCGGCCAGCTCCCGCCAGAGCGCGCCGACGATCGACTCGCCCAACTCGATCACGTCGTCCTGGGTGACGAACGACATCTCGATGTCCAGCTGGGTGAACTCCGGCTGCCGGTCGGCCCGGAAGTCCTCGTCGCGGTAGCAGCGGGCGATCTGGTAGTACCGCTCCATCCCGGCCACCATCAGCAGCTGCTTGAACAGCTGCGGCGACTGCGGAAGCGCGTACCAGGTGCCGGGCTGCAGCCGCACCGGCACCAGGAAGTCACGGGCTCCCTCCGGGGTGGACCGGGTCAGCGTCGGCGTCTCGATCTCCACGAAGTCACGGTCGTGCAGCACCGTACGGGCGATCTGGTTGGCCCGCGACCGCAGCCGCAGCGCCCCCGAAGGCCCGCTGCGCCGCAGGTCCAGGTAGCGGTACCGCAGCCGGACGTCGTCACCGGCGTCGACCTGGTCGTCGATCGGCAGCGGCAGTGGCGCGGCCTCGGACAGCACCGTCAGCTCGGTCGCGGTGACCTCGACCTCGCCGGTGGCCAGCTCCGGGTTGTCGTTGCCGTCGGGCCGGCGGTCGACGGTGCCGGTCACCCGTACGCAGAACTCGTTGCGCAGCGCGTGGGCAAGCTGCATCTCCTCGCGGAACACCACCTGCACCACGCCCGAGGCGTCGCGCAGGTCGACGAAGATGACGCCGCCGTGGTCGCGCCGGCGGGCCACCCAGCCGGCGAGCGTCACCGTCGTGCCGGCCTGCGTCGCGCGCAGGCTGCCGGCGTCATGGGTACGAATCACGGAACGGGTCTCCTCATCACGGGTACGGGCTGCACCTCGCATTGTGACAGCCCGGCCGGTGCCTATCCGCGCCGATCCCGACGCCGCCGCGGCGTACCATCACCGGGCCCGACATCGTCACCGCCGCTCGCCGCCGGGTTTCGGAGTTCACATGCTGCTGCTGAGTTTCGCCGCCGTCCTGCTGCTCGCCGTGCTGGTGTCGGCGCTGGCCCACCGCACCATCCTGTCCACGGCGGCGTTGTTCCTGGTGGCCGGCTTCCTGCTCGGGCCGCAGACCACCGGCGTGCTGGACGTGCAGGCCGACTCGTCGATCGTCAACACCCTCGCCGAGCTGGCGCTGTTCGCCGTGCTGTTCACCGACGGGATGCGGGTCGGCTGGCAGGACCTGCGCTCCGCCTGGCGGCTGCCCGGTCGGGCGCTGGGTTGGGGGCTGCCGCTCACCCTGTTGATCACCGCGGTGCTGGCCCACTACGTGGCCGGGCTGGGCTGGGCGGAATCGCTGCTGATCGGCGCGGTGCTGGCCCCGACCGACCCGGTCTTCGCCGCCGCGCTGGTCGGCAACGAGAAGGTGCCGTACCGGCTGCGGCATCTACTCAACGTCGAGTCCGGGATCAACGACGGCCTCGCGTTGCCGTTCGTGATCCTGTTCCTGGCGATCGCCACCGGCTCCGGCGACCTGCACCTCGGCGAGCTGGCCACCGAACTCGCCGTCGGCCTGGTCATCGGGGTCGCCGTCCCCGCACTGGCGATCGCCCTGGAACGGACCCGGTGGTTCTCTGCGTCAGCCCTGTACGCACCGCTCAACGGGGTGGCGATCGGGCTGCTGGTGCTGGCTCTCGGACAGGCAACGCACGGCAACCTGTTCCTGGCCGCGTTCGCCGCCGGCAGCACCATCGCCACCTTCGGCCCCCGGCAGCGGGCCGCCTTCGCGCACTTCGGCGAAAGCGTCTCCGAGCTGCTGAAGTTGGCCGCGCTGCTGGTCTTCGGCGCGCTCATCTCGATCGAGTTCCTCGGCGAGATCTCCTGGCCGGGATGGGTCTTCGCGGTGCTGGCCATCTTCGTCGCCCGGCCGGTGGCGCTGGCGATCGCGTTCGTCCGCTCCGGGTTGGCGCCCCGGGAGCAGGCGGCGGCGATGTGGTTCGGCCCGAAGGGCTTCGCGTCGGTGGTGTACGGCCTGATCGTGCTCAAGTCCGGCATCGACGCCGCCGACGAGGTGTTCCACCTGGTCGCCCTGACCATCGTGATCTCGATCCTGCTGCATTCGTCGACCGACGTGGTGATCGCCAACGCCTTCGACGACGAACGGGAAACGCCGGCCTGGCACGACCGCTTCCGGCGTGCCCGAACCGCTCCCGGTCCGCCTGCGGCTGAGGGCACCCAGCCGGACGGGGGCCATCCGGGCTGACGTCGGATGGCCTCGTCGCGGGCCCTCACCCCGGGATCTTCCAGGCGTCCATCCGCAGGCTGACCTCCCCGTCAGGGGAGACTCCGATGATCTCCAACTGCACGACAAGCTGCGCTCTGCCCGAGTTGACAGCTGCGGCACGGCTCGTCCAGAGGCAGAGCACCACACCTTGCTGGACCGGCACCTGCGCCTCGGCACCGAGCGGGGCGATGCGGATCCGTTCCGAGCAGTCGTGCGGAGTGAGCCCTGGTCCGTCGACCTTGCTGCCGCGTACGTCCCGGCCGAGCACCAGGTTGGCCGGCGCGTTGCTGTAGCCGGCCCGCAGCGTGATGTCCGCCTCGGACGACGGCACGTCGGCCCGCGGCTCGTCCAGGTCGGCGTGCATGCTGCTGTTGTTGCCGAATACCCGCAGCGTCAGTGGCTGCTGCGGGTAGTGGACCGCGTACTGGGTCTGCGCGTCGAGCGTCGGCTGTGCGGTCGGATTGACCGACGGCGCATCGTCGGGCGGCGAGGTGGACTCCGGCCCGCCCGGCGTCGCGGAGGCCTCGATCGTCGGTGTAGGGGCCGCCGACGCGGTGGGGACCACCGGGGTGGTCATCGCGTTGACCCGGCCCGCCGTCCGCAGGGCGATCACGGTCGACGTTGCGGCGAGCACGAACGCGGCCAGCGCAAGGAACATCGACACACCGACCACCAACCGCTGAAGCCTGCCAGCCGGTCGGCCCGGTCGACCAGCACCGGGAATCGTCGACGGGCCATCTCCGGGAATCGACATCTGGCTCCTCCATATGTCCTCGGCCAGGGACGAACGACAATCGCTCGGAGACCCGCGAGCCCGCGTGTGCGATCCAATGTAGGCACACTGGGCAAGGTCACCGATCCACTTGATTGATCGAGTAAAGTAATGGTGGCACGCCGCCACAATCATTTTTCTGCTACCCCAATGGACGAACCATGCCCGACAATGGCAAATCTGCAGGTCACGAGACCGATCGACCGCGCCGGCCGGTGCGGAAAGTATCCGAACGGCTGGCGCTGGCCGGCCTGGCGGTCACCGCACTGGGGGTGATCGTCGCGGTGTTCGCCTGGCGCTATCCGGTCGGGCAGCAGGCGACACCAACGCCGACGACGTCGAGCGATCCGTCGGTGACGGTGCCGGCGGTCACGTCGCACGACGTCCCCCAGGGTGACTCACCGGCCACAACCAGGGTCGAATACCTTTCAGCGCTTCCGGCTCATGCCGGCACCACCAATCTGACGGAACTTCCACGGGAGCTACAGGAGACCACCGGATTCGATCGCACCATCGTGATCAAATGCCCGAGCAACCAGAGCATCGACAAGGTCAGCAAGGTCACCTATCAGCTCCTTGGCCGATTCGACACGTTCCAGGCGTCCGTTCGGCCACATTTCGAGAGCCAACCGGATGCCCGGATGCACGTCGAGGTCCTGGTCGGCGAACGCACTCGCGACGGCGGCCTGGCATGGGCAGTCGGCGGCGGACAGTACGAGGCGACCGCCGAAGAGCCCAAACCGCTCAGCGCGGTCGTCGACGGGATGCAGGAGCTGGAGATCCAGGTGCGGTGCCAGCTGCCGGACGGGGTGGCGATCCTGGTCGACGCCGCCCTGTACGAGTGATCGCCCCTGCACCAGCTGCGCAGGTGGGGTCGCCGACCCAGTGAGTCGGATACGTGTACGTAACGTGATTGAAATGTCAGAATGCCAGCATCTGGCACGACCCAGGTCTCGATCGCTCATGGAGGTCCGGTTTTGTTTCTCACCCGGCACGAGCAGGAACGACTGCTCATCCACGTCGCAGCGGACGTGGCCTGGAAGCGCCGTGAGAGGGGCATCCGGCTCAACCACCCGGAGGCGACCGCGGTGATCACCGCCTTCCTGATGGAAGGTGCCCGGGACGGCCGCAGCGTGGCGGAGCTGATGGAGGCCGGGCGCAACGTGCTCGGCCGCGAGGACGTGCTCGACGGAGTGCCGGAGATGCTCCCCGAGGTGCAGGTGGAGGCCACCTTCCCCGACGGGACCAAGCTGGTGACCGTACACGAGCCGATCTCCTAGGAGCGAGATTGAGCGCACCATCCACGCTGTCGGGCGCCGACGGCGGCACAGTCGTTCCCGGTGAACTGATCCCCGGCGACGGGCCGATCGTCCTCAACCCGGGCCGTCCGGTGCTGACCCTGGCGGTGGTCAACACCGGTGACCGGCCGGTACAGGTGGGTTCGCACTACCACTTCGCCGAGGCCAACCCGGCGCTGGACTTCGACCGGTCCGCCGCGTGGGGGCACCGGCTGGCGGTGCCGGCCGGCACCTCGGTGCGGTTCGAGCCCGGGGTGGACCGCGAGGTCGACCTGGTGCCGTTGCGCGGCCGGCGGATCGTCGCCGGGCTACGCGGCGAGTGCGCCGGCGAGTTGGACGGCCGCGGCCCGACCGGCGCGGTGGGCACCGACGACACGGGAGGCACGGCGTGAGCACCCTCGACCGGCGGCGGTATGCCGCCCTGCTCGGGCCGACCACCGGTGACCGGATCCGGCTGGCCGACACCAACCTGCTGATCGAGGTCGAGGAGGACCGGTGCGCGCCGCCCGGCCCCGACGGGAGACCGGCGTACGGCGACGAGGTTGTCTTCGGCGGCGGCAAGGTGATCCGCGAATCGATGGGCCAGTCGCTGGCCACCCGGGCCGAAGGGGCACCCGACACGGTCATCACCGGCGTCGTGGTGCTGGACCACTGGGGCATCGTCAAGGCCGACGTCGGCATCCGCGCCGGTCGGATCGTGGCCCTCGGCAAGGCCGGCAACCCGGACACCATGGACGGCGTGCACCCCGATCTGGTCATCGGCCCGGCCACTGAGATCATCGCCGGCAACGGCAAGATCCTCACCGCCGGGGCGATCGACAGTCACGTCCACCTGATCTGCCCGCAGATCCTGGAAACCGCACTGGCCAGCGGCGTCACCACGATCATGGGTGGCGGCACCGGGCCGGCCGAGGGCACCAAGGCCACCACCGTCACCCCCGGCCCGTGGCATCTGGGCATGATGCTCGCCGCGCTCGATCCGTGGCCGGTCAACGTGCTGCTGCTCGGCAAGGGCAACACGGTCAGTGAAGACTCGATGTGGGAGCAGCTGCGCGGCGGCGCCGGCGGATTCAAGCTGCACGAGGACTGGGGCACCACCCCGGCGGCGATCGACGCCTGCCTGCGGGTGGCTGACGCCTCCGGCGTGCAGGTCGCGATCCACACCGACACCCTCAACGAGGCCGGGTACGTGGAGTCGACCCTGGCGGCGATCGCCGGCCGGTCGATCCACGCGTACCACACCGAAGGGGCCGGCGGCGGGCACGCGCCGGACATCATGCGGGTGGCGGCCGAGCCGAACGTGCTGCCGTCGTCGACCAACCCGACCCGGCCACACACCGTCAACACCCTCGACGAGCACCTCGACATGCTGATGGTCTGCCACCATCTCAACCCGAGCGTGCCGGAGGATCTGGCGTTCGCCGAGAGCCGGATCCGCCCCAGCACGATGGCCGGTGAGGACATCCTGCACGACCTCGGTGCGATCTCGATGATCGGTTCGGACTCGCAGGCGATGGGCCGGGTCGGCGAGGTGATCATGCGGACCTGGCAGACCGCGCATGTGATGAAGGCGCGACGTGGGTCGCTGCCCGGCGACGGCCCAGCCGACAACAACCGGGCCCGGCGGTATGTCGCCAAGTACACGATCTGCCCGGCGGTGGCGCACGGCGTCGAGGGCGAGGTCGGCTCGGTGGAGCCGGGCAAGCTGGCCGACCTGGTGCTGTGGGATCCGGTCTTCTTCGGCGTACGGCCACACCTGGTGATCAAGGGCGGCATGATCGCGTGGGCGCAGATGGGCGACGCGAACGCCTCGATCCCGACCCCGCAGCCGATGCTGCCGAGGCCGATGTTCGGCGCCTACGGCACCGTGCCGGCCGCAACCAGCCTGGCATTCGTCGCACCGGCGGCGATCGACGCGCTGCTCGGCGACCGGCTCGGCATCCGCCGCCGGCTCGTCCCGGTCGCCGACACCCGGCGGCGAGGCAAGGCCGACATGCCGCTCAACGACGCCATGCCGCGCATCGAGATCGACGCGGACACGTTCACCGTGCGCATCGACGGTGAGGTGGTGGAGCCGGCACCGGCCACCGAGCTACCGATGGCGCAGCGGTACTTCCTGTTCTGATGACCAGTCGACTTGTGATGACCGGTAACCCGTGAGTGGGCTCGCCACCCTGCTGGTGCTCGCCGACGGCCGGCTGCCGTCCGGCGGGCACGCCCACTCGGCCGGGCTGGAGGCGGCGGTGGTGGCCGGCCGGGTCGGCGACCTGGACGCACTCGCCGGGTTCCTGACCGGGCGGCTGGCCACCGGCGGGCGCACCGCCGCCGCGTTCGCGGCCGCGGCGGCAGGCACGACGGCGTCCGACGCTGCCCCTGGCGACGCCCCGGCCAGGCTGGACGCGCTCGACGACGGGCTCGACGCCCGTACCCCCTCCCCCGCGCTGCGCCGCGCGTCGCGGACCCAGGGCCGGGCGCTGCTGCGCGCCGGCCGTGGCATCTGGTCGATGCCGGCCGACGGCCGACGGGAGCGACACCAGCCGGTCGCGCTCGGCGCGGTGGCCGCCGCCGCCGGGCTCGGCCCGGCCGACGCAGCCCTGGCCGCCGCGTACGGCGCGGTCACCGGGCCGGCCAGCGCCGCCGTGCGCCTGCTCGGGCTCGACCCGTACGCGGTGCACGGGCTGCTGGCCCGGCTGGCCCCACAGATCGACGCGGTCGCCGCCGAGGCGGCGACGATGGCCGACTGGCCGGTCGACGACCTGCCCGCCGGGTCGGCACCGGTCCCCGAGGTCGACGCCGAACACCACGCCACCTGGGAGGTGCGTCTCTTTGCGTCCTGAACCACACGTCCACGCCACCGGCGGTGCCGCCGACCCGCACGCGCATGCTGGCGGGACCGTCCCGCACCTGCACGACGAAGGCGAGCCGCCGCACACCCACCCGGAGCCGGGGGTCGACCCGCACCCGCCGAGGGTGCCCGGCGGCTCCCCCGCGCTGCGCATCGGCATCGGCGGACCGGTCGGGTCCGGCAAGACCGCGCTGGTCGCCGCGTTGTGCCGGGCACTCGCCGACGAGCTGCGGCTCGCCGTGGTCACCAACGACATCTACACCACCGAGGACGCCGACTTCCTGCTGCGCAACGGGGTGCTGCCGGCCGAACGGGTCCGGGCGGTGGAGACCGGCTGCTGCCCGCACACCGCGATCCGCGACGACATCTCCGCCAATCTCGACGCGATCGAGGATCTGTCCGAGCAGTTGGGCACCCTCGATCTGGTGCTGGTGGAAAGCGGCGGTGACAACCTGACCGCCACGTTCAGCCGGGGCCTGGTCGACCAGCAGATCTTCGTGGTCGACGTCGCCGGCGGCGACAAGGTGCCGCGCAAGGGCGGCCCCGGAGTCAGCACCGCCGACCTCCTGGTGATCAACAAAACGGACCTGGCACCGCTGGTCAACGCCGACCTGTCGGTGATGCAACGCGACGCCGCCGCCCGCCGGGGCGAGCTACCGACGGTGTTCCTGTCGCTGGTGCAGGACCGGATGGCGACACCGGTGGCGGACTGGATCCGGGGGCTGCTGCGGGCCCGCGCCCAGACCCCGGCGGAGGTTGCCGGCTGATGCGGGCCCACGCCCGCCTGGTCGCCGAGGTCGACGCCACCGGGCGTACCCGGCTGGTCTGCCTGCGCGGCGAGCCGCCGCTGGTGCTGCGCCGCACCGGCCCGGCAGCCGCCGCCGGCGAGGTCCAGGTGCATCTGGTCGGGGCGGCGGCCGGCCCACTCGGCGGGGATGACCTGCGGCTGGACGTCGAGGTCGGGCCGGGGGCGCGGGTGTGTCTGCGTACGGTCGCGGCGTCGCTGGCGCTGCCCGGAGCCGGCGGCGGACGGTCGGTGCTGCAGATGCGGGTCCGGGTCGCGGCCGGCGGCGAACTGCGTTGGCTGCCGGAGCCGCTGATCGCCGCCACCGGCTGCGATCACGTCTCCCGGTCGGTGGTGGAGCTGGCCGACGGCGCGTCCATGGTCTGGCGCGAGGAGCTGGTCTGCGGCCGGGCCGGCGAGGCACCCGGCGACGCCCGGATCGACACGCTCGTGCGGTACGCCGGCCGGACCCTGCTGCGCACCGACCTGGCGGTGGGGCCGCGCGCCGCCGGCTGGGCCGGGCCGGCGGTGCTCGCCGGGGCGAAGGCGACCGGTTCGGTGCTGATGGTCCGGCCCGACTGGGCCGACGGTGGGGCCCCGACGGCAACCCCGCTGGGGCCGGGTGCGGCGCTGCTGCCGCTGGCCGGTGGCCCGGCGGCGCTGGTCACCGCGACCGGGCCGACCGCCCACCAGCTCCGCGCCAACCTCGACCGCGCAACCGCCGAGCACGCCCGACCCGGGCGCGCACACCTCGACAGCGCTGCGGCGGCTCGTCGCCCTCGACGAGGGTGACATACAGCATCGCGATGCTCACCACGTGCGCGGCGGTGTCGGACACCGTCCAGTCGCGGGTCGCCATCGCCTTCGGCTGACTGTCGACTGTCAGCAGTGACTGGAATCGGTCAGTGAGGACATTCAACGCCGTCCGGGCGAGGGTCCAGCGGTCGACGGGCACAACGAAACTCATCCGGTGATCGTCGCACCGGAAGCGTCGACAGTGTTCCTTGCAGTTGCGCGATTCAGGCGCGGTTGCCAGCAAGCCGGTCCTGACTGGTGTCCTTTCTGGCGGCGGCGTGGGCCACGGTACGCAGCATGGTGCGCATGAACCAGTCGAAGCCACGGTCGGGCAGCATCCGCCGGGCCGCCAGAATCACCTTCGCGCCACGCCCGACGACGTAGCGGGTCCGTGGCCGGCGGGCACGGACCGCCTTGGCGACAGCGTCGGCGACCACCGAGGGCGGCGACGCCGGGCTGTCCTCGACGGCGAAGATCGCCGCGCCACGGGCCGCCTGATCGGCGTACGGGCCGCGCCCTGAGGTGGCGAGGAGGTGCTGGCCGGCGATGGCGGACCACTCGGTGGCGATCGCACCGGGCTGGATGACGACCACGTCGATGCCGAGCGGGGCGAGTTCCATCCGCATCGAGTCGCTGAGTCCTTCGACGGCGAACTTGGTGGCGTGGTACCAGCCGCCGAGCGGCTCGTGGATTTTCCCACCGATCGACGAGATGTTGACGATGCGCCCGCTGCCCTGCCGGCGCATCTGTGGCAGCACCAGTTGCGCCAGCCGGGCCAGACCGAACACGTTGACGTCGAACTGGCGGCGGGCCTCGTCCATCGGCACCTCCTCGACCGCGCCGTACGAGCCGTAGCCGGCGTTGTTGACCAGCACGTCGATCCGGCCGGATTCGGCCAGTACCTGCTCGACGAGGCTGACCAGCGCGGCGTCGTCGGTGACGTCGGCCTGGACAGGCCGGATACCGATGTCGGCCAGCGGGGTGATCCGGTCGAGCCGGCGAGCGACGGCGTAGACGCGGTAGCCGATGGCGCGCAGTTTGCGCGCGGTGGCCTCGCCAATGCCGGAGGAGGCGCCGGTGACGACGGCGACCTTGTCGCTCATGATCTCTCCTTTAGTAACCAACCAGATGGTTACATCATCCGCGCTACCCGCACAGTTGTCAACCAACCAGTTGGTTTTGGGTAGGCTGGCGGTATGGTCCGCGACTCCACTGCCACCAAGCACCGGATCCTCGACGCCGCCACCGTCGAGTTCGCCGCCCACGGCCTGGCCGGCGCCCGGGTCGACCGGGTGGCCGAGCGCGCCGGCGCCAACAAGCAGCTGATCTACGCGTACTTCGGCAGCAAGGAACGGCTCTTCGACACCACCCTCGCCACCCACCTGGAGCGCTTCATGGAAGCGGTGCCGTTCGACGCAGACGACATACCCGGCTACGCCACCGCGATGTTCGACTTCGGCGTCACGCACCCGGACCTGCTCCGACTGCTGCAGTGGCACACCCTCGAACGCCCCGGCGAGCTCGCCCAGATGGAGCAGAACCACCACTCGACCCGACGCAAACTGGCCGCCCTGGCCGAGGCCCAGGCCGCCGGCCTGGTCGACGACACGCTCCCGCCCGCCGAACTGCTCGCCGTCGTCCTCGCCGTCGCCCGGGCCTACGACGATCCGGCACCGACGTCGGTGGCCGCGCGCCGGGCCAGCGTGACCACCGCAGTACGCCGGCTCGTCACCCCCGGCCCGCGCCCGTAGCGCCAGCTCGTCGCTCCACCTGCGACCGTAGAATCCGGCAACCCGGGTCCGGCGCGCGCCGCCGATCCGCGACATCGAAACGGTTGTGCCGGGAACCAGCGATGCCGTTGCACCGACTACTCCTATCGGACCCCGGGACATATTATTGACTGCCGCCTATCTGGAGTGCTCCGTGCCGCGACCCCGCATGCTTGCCGCCGTCCTCGCCGCGTCGTTCGGACTCACCACAGCCTGCAGCGCGGACTCCGGTGGTGGCGCCGCCTCGACGACGTTGCGGATCGGGTTGGGCACCGAGTCGGGCGCACTGGACCCGCACGCGTTCACCGGCAACTTCCTGCTCCTCGACGCCATCTACGAGCCGCTGGTCAGCTACGGCGAGGACGGGCAACTGGAGCCGGGCCTGGCCGAGGCCTGGACGGTGGCACCGGACGGACGGCAGGTGAGTTTCGACCTACGCGACGACGTGCACTTCACCGACGGGACGCCGGTCGACGCCACAGCCGTCAAGTGGAACTTCGACCGGTGGGTGGGCAACGAACGCTTCTCGTTCTTCCGGGCCTCGCAGGTCGTCTCCGCTGTGGACGCCCCGGATCCGGACACCGTCGTGCTCACCCTGTCCGAACCGTACGAGCCGCTGCTACAGGAGTTGTCGATCGTCCGTCCTGTCCGGCTGCTCAGCCCGGAGTCCGCCGACGCCGACGGCACCTTCCAGGACCCGGTGGGTACCGGGGCGTGGAAGCTGGTGTCCAACGGCGCCACCGGCACCGTGTTGGAGCGCAACGACGACTACTGGGGGCCGAAGCCGAGTCTGGAGCGGCTCGAGTTCAAGGTGATCCCGGATTCGCAGGCCCGCGTCGACGCGCTCACCAACGGGGAGATCGATCTGATCGGCGGCGCCTACCTGGCCCCGATCACGCCGGTGGAGGCGCAGTCGTTGGGCGAGCGGGCCGGCGTACGGCTGCTCACCGGCACGGCGGACGTCTCGATCCTGCTCGGGTTCAACCCCGACGGTCCCGCCGGCGACCGAGCGGTCCGGGAGGCCGTCAGCCGGGCGATCGACACCGAGGCGCTGGCGACGGCGTTGTTCCTTGGCCACGCGGAGCCGGCCCGCCGGGTGTTCCCACCGAACGTGCCGAACTCCGGGACGGACCTGCCGGTCGAGTTTGATCGGGCCGCCGCAGAACAGGTGCTCGACGCCGCCGGTTACCTCCGCGACGGGGAGATCCGGACCCGCGACGGGGAGCCGCTGTCCCTGCGGCTGCTCATCCCGGCCAAACCGGCCGAGGGGCAGCTCGATCCGCGCACCATGGCCGCCGCGATCGCCGCTGCCCTGCAGGAGGTGGGAATCGGAGTGGAACTTGTTCCGGTCGACGCCGCCGCCTACTACGACGAGCGAGCCGAGGGCCGGTACGACCTGACCTTCTTCGAAACGCTCGGCGCCCCGTACGACCCGTCCAGTTCGATCGTGTCCCTGTTCACCGACGGGGCCCGGGCACCGCTGTGGGTGACGCCGACCACCGAGGACCTGGTTGACAAGGCCTTGCTCGCCCCCGACCCCGCCGCCCGCGCCGAGGCCTACCGAAACCTCTACGAAACCGTTGCCGCCGACACCGGGTTCGTCCCGTTGATGTACCGGCCGCGGCTGTGGGCGGTACGCGACGAGGTCAACGGCTTCGGGGTGCCGCCCACCGACGTGGATCTCGAACTGGGCGGAGTCACCGTCGGGTGAGCGCTCCCGGGCGGCCACGGTCCGTCGGTGACCACCTCCTGCGGTGGACCATCGACACTGTCGGTGTGCTGCTCGCACTGTCAGCCGGAACGTTCGCGCTGGCGCTGCTGGCTCGCGGCGACGCCGCCGCACTGCTGGCAGCCAGCCGGGCCGGCCGACCGGCGACGCCGGAGCAGGTCGAGGCCGTCCGGTCCGAGCTGGGGCTGGACGCCCCCGCACCGGTGCGGTACATACGCTGGCTCACCGACGCGAGCACCGGCGACTTCGGACTGTCACTGCGGACGAACCTGCCGATCGGCCCCGAGATCGCCGACCGGTTGGCCGTGACGGCCGGATTGGTGGCGGGCTCGGTCGTGGTGGCCGTCGTTGTGGGGATGGCCGCCGGCATCGCCGGGGCGGTGGCCGGGCGGGGACCGCTACGCGGCGTCCTGCGGATCGGGGCCCTGCTGGCGACGTCGGTGCCGGCATTCTGGCTGAGCTACCTCCTGGTTCTGCTGCTGGCCCTACGGTGGCAGCTGGTGCCGACGTCCGGCATGGCCGGTCCCGCCACCTGGGTGATGCCGATGGCGGTGCTCGGGCTGCCGGCGGCTGGTGTGCTCAGTCGGGTGGTGGCGGTCACGTTACGGGAAGCGATCGATCGGCCCTACGTCCTGGCGGCGTTGGCCCGGGGCAGCGGGCCGATCTCGATCGTGCTCCGCGACGGGCTGCCGAACGCGGCCGGGCCGATCCTGTCCGTCTCCGGGGTGATCGTCGGCGGTCTGCTGGTCGGCACGGTCGTGGTGGAGCAGATCTTCGGCTGGCCAGGACTCGGGGCGTACTTCGTCCACGCGGCCGCTGCCCGGGACGTCCCTGCCCTGCAGGCCAGCGCGCTCGTGCTCGGCGGAGGCTTCATCCTGGCCAACCGGCTCGCCGACGTCGCGCAGGTCCTCATCGATCCCCGGTCCCGGTCGGAGACCGGATGACGGCCGGAGGCGGTAGGCGGAAGATCCCCGCGCCGGTACGGACGGCGCTGGTCGGCCTGCCGTTGGCCGGGTTCGCGGTCGTGGGGCTGCTGGCACCGGTGCTGGCACCGGCCGACCCGGCGGCCAACGATCTGGCGGCTAGCCTGCTACCACCATCGGCGGACCATCTGCTCGGCACCGATCAGCTCGGCCGCGACCAGCTCAGCCGGCTCCTGTACGGCGCACGAATCTCACTTGCCGTCACCGCGACGGTCCTGGCGGTCTCGGTGACCGTCGGGGTGCTCGCCGGCACCGTAGCCGGATACCTGGGGGGCTGGGTCGACCGGGTCGTCGCCCGGGTCGTCGACATGGCCGTCGCGCTGCCGGGAATGCTGGTGGCGCTGGCGGTCATCGGCGTACGCGGCCCCGGTGTGGAGAATCTCGTCGTCGCGATGTCGCTGTGGGCGTGGGCCCCGTACGCGCGGATCGCCCGCGCCCGCGTCGCGGGCCTGCGGGCCAGCCCGCACCTGGACGCGCTACGGCTGCTCGGTGCCGGCCCGGTGCGCGTCATCGGTCGTCATCTGCTGCCGCCCGCCCTCGCCCCATGCCTGGTCTACGCCAGCACCGACGTCGGGTCCATCGTGCTCGGCGTCGCCACGCTGAGCTTCCTCGGCCTCGGCATCCCACCACCGCAGGCGGAGTGGGGCCAGCTGCTCGTCGAAGGCCGCCCCTACCTGGCCTCGGCCTGGTGGCTGGCCTACCCGCCCGGCATCGCGATCACCGCCGTCGTGTTCGCGAGCAACCTGCTCGGCGAACGGCTGGCGGTCGGTGACGAGCGCCCGTCGGTCCTGCGTTGGCTCCTTCCGACCCGGCCGCAGGTGCCGCGCTCCGGGCGGCCGGCGACCGGCAGCACGGCGGCCGCGGTCGCCGGCACGTCGGGGACGCCCGACGACAACGACGTACTGCTGCGGGTACGCGACCTGTCTGTGGCCTATCCCCGCGACGGCGGCATCCGGCGCGCCGTCGCCGACGTCTCCTACGCGGTACGCCGTGGCGAGACCCTGGCGATCGTCGGCGAGTCCGGCAGCGGCAAGACCACCTCCGCGTTGGCGCCCTTCGGGCTGCTGGACCCGGGTGCGCTGGTCACCGGTTCCGCGCGGCTGCGCACCGGAGCCACGGCAGGTGAACTGATCGGACTTTCCCTTCGGCGAAGCCGCCAGGTCAACGGCCGTCGGGTGGGGGTGGTCTTCCAGGACACTTTCGCCGCGTTCGATCCGCTGCGCTGCATTGGCTCGCACGTCGACGAGGCGGTCCGCAACGCGGGCAGCCGGGGCCGGCGGGCGACGGTCCGCCGGATCAGCGAGGACCTGCTGCGTATGGCGGGTCTGCCCGACCCGGCGGCGGTCGCCGGCCAGTACCCTCACCAGCTCTCCGGCGGGATGCGGCAACGGGCGCAGATCGCCATCGCGATCGCGGGCGAGCCGGAGCTGCTCGTCGCCGACGAACCGACCTCCGCGCTCGACGTCACCGTCCAGGCGCGGCTGCTCGACCTGCTCGGACAGCTCCGCGACGAGCTGCAGATGGCCATGGTCGTGGTCAGTCACGACCTGGCGGTGGTCACCCGGCTGGCCGACGTCGTTGCCGTCATGTACAGCGGCCGGATCGTCGAGTACGGACCGCTCGACGCCGTGATACGGCAACCCGGGCATCCGTACACCCGGGGTCTACTCGATGCCGTGCCGCGGCCCGGCGCGGCACCCGGCACCCGGTTCCGCACCATGCCGGGACGCTCCGGCACCGGACCGGACGACGCGTCCGGTTGCGCGTTCGCACCCCGGTGTCCGATCGCCGCCGCGGAGTGTGTGCATGAGCAGCCGATGCTGCTGGCGGTGGGAACGGATCCGGCGCACCGGTCGGCCTGCCCCCGGACCAGCACGGCCGGCACCTCGCTGCGGCCGGTGACCGCCGGTGACCGAGACGGAGACGGAGACTGACCGATGCTGGAAGTCGAACAGCTCACCGCCGACCACCTCCGACGGCACGGCCGGGGCCGGCTTGGTGTGCTCGAGGACGTCACGCTCCAGGTCGCCGCCAGTGAGATCGTCGGGCTTGTCGGCGAGTCGGGCTGCGGCAAGACGACCCTCGCCCGCGTGGTCACCGGACTGCACCGGCCCCGGGCCGGCTCGGTGCGGTTCGACGGTGCCGACGTCCACGCCCTGCGCGGTCGCGCGCTGCGGGCACACCGACGACAGGTCCAGATGGTGTTCCAGGACCCGTACCTGACTCTCAGCCCCGCTCAGACGGTGCGCCAGGCCCTCACCGAGCCGCTGCGGATCCACCGGGTCGGCAACGGCCGGTCCCGCGCCGCCCGGGTGGACGAGTTGCTCGACCTCGTCGGGCTCGGACCGGCGGTCGGTGGATGCCGCCCCCGACAGCTGTCCGGCGGTCAGCAGCAGCGGGTGGCGATCGCCCGCGCGCTGGCGCTGGGGCCACGCCTGTTGGTGTGCGACGAACCCGTCACCGCGCTCGACGTCTCGGTGCAGGCGAAGATTCTCAACCTGCTGTGCGATCTGCGCGACCGGCTCGGTCTGGCCTGCCTGTTCATCTCCCACGACCTTGCCGTCGTCCGGCAACTCGCCAACCGCGTCGCGGTCATGCGGTACGGGCGCATCGTCGAACAGGGCCCGACCGGACAGGTCACCGGCGACCCGCGGCATCCGTACACTCGGGCGTTGCTCGCGGCGACTCCCACCGTCGACGTCGCTGAACGGCCGGAACGTCGCTCAACGGCTACGACGTCACGCGGCCGGGTTGTCGTAGACGGTGACGTGGGTGCCGGTGCCGAGATAGGGCTCCCGGTGCCAGCCGCCCCACCGGTGCCGACGGCGCAGGCCGGCTAGGCGGGCCATCAGGTCGAGTTCGGCGGGCCAGGCGTAGCGCATCGACACCGGGGCCAGCCGCATGCCGTCGTTGCTGATCAGGATGTGCTGGCCGTCGAAACGCTGGTCGACGGGGTCGTGGCGGACCGCGACCAGGCGGACGTGGTCGTGGTCGACGCGGTGGGCGTCGACGCTCTGCTGCCGCTGGTAGCGGGCGAGGTCGGGCACCAGACACTCCAGCACGAACAGCCCGCCCGGCAGCAGTCGCCGGGCGACGTTCGCGAAGCACCGTACCTGCTCCTCCTGGGTCAGCAGGAAAAAGAAGGTGGTGAATACGACGAACACCATGGCGAACCGGTCGTCGGTGCCTGGATCGACGTCGGCCATGTCGCCGATGGTGACGGGGATTCGGTCGCCGCCGGCCTTGGCCCGCATCCGGGCCACCATCGCCTCGGATGCGTCGATGCCCCGCAGATCGATCCCGCGACCCGCCAACGGAATGGTCACCCGGCCGGTGCCGACGGCCAGTTCGAGGACCGGCCCGGCCGGGCCGTGCTCGATCAGGTCGGCCAGGCAGTCGACGGCATCGGTCGGATCGAGGTCGGCGTGCCACTCGTCGTAGACGTCGGCGTTGCGCTCACCGTAGGCTTCCGGCCCGTACGTGGTCATGGGGCTCCTGTCCGAGATTCCAGTCCAGCGGTCGCATGTCGTGGGTGACGGTGCCGGCGGCGGCCAGCGAGTGGTAGAGGCCGATCTCGGCGGTGGGCCCCTCGGCCATCACCAGAGCGGTGCAGCCGCGTTGATCGGCAAGGTGAACGATCCGGTCACCGACCTGGGCGGTCGGGAAGAACTCGGGGCCGCCGGGGAACTGCGGTAGCCGTTCGAGCCCGCGCCAGCCGGCGAGTCGGCCCGCCGCCGGGGGATGCAGGAACGTCATCCCGAAGCCACGGTCGGGGGTCAGCGGGGCGTCGAGAAGTCGCGGCCGGCGGCCGAGCGCGGTGTCGGTCACCGCCGAGTACACGTTCGACCCGAGCGACCGGCACATCATCTCCCCGATGACCGCTCCGGCGATCCGGCCGTTGATCTCCACGACCTCCGGGCCGGCCGGGGTGTGGGCGAACTCGGTGTGTGCCACCCCGTCGGTGAACCCGACCGCGGCGAGGACCTCCCCGATCCAGGTCGCCAGCCGACCTGATTCGGCCGGCGGGAGCGCGACCGGAAAGGCGACGGCCTCCTCCCGACGGACCGGCTCGGGGGTGTGGATGTGCACCGCGATCCCGAGCAACCGGGTGTGCCCGCGCCAACTGACCGTCTCGGCGCTGTACACGGGGCCCGGGAAGTACGGTTCGACCACCAGGTGCCGGCCCAGCAAGGTGGCATCGGCGACCTGGCGGGCGGCCCGGTCGCGTTCGGCGTCGTCGCGGACCAGCCACACCGACCGGGAGGAGGTACCCGCCGAGTCCTTGACGATCACCGGGTAGCCGACGGCCGCGACCGCCTCGGTGACCGCCTCGCCGGTGGGCTCCGCGCGGCGTGCGTCGGCGCGACTGAGTCCGGCCCGGTGCAGCAGGGTACGGACCTGCGCCTTGTCCCGCAGAATGTGGGCCACCTGCGGGCCGAGCGTTGCCAGTCCGTACCTGGCCGCCAACGTCGCCCCGGGCATCATCCACGTGTCGGTGGAGTTGACCAGCCCGGCGAGGTCGGGCAGTTGGTCGAGGGCGGCGGCGCAGGCGGCCACGTCGGTGGTGTCGACGTCGATCACGGTCACGTCGTCGGGTCCGAGCCGGTCGAGTTCGTACGCGTATACCGACCGGTCCCCGGTGAGCAGGCACAGCCGGTGTCCGCTTTCGGCGGCGGCCTCGCGCAGCCGGGCAAGGCCGAACGTCAGCGACTCCAGCGACGCGATGGTCACGTCCCCGCCTCCTCGGCCTGCGCGGGACGGCTCGCCCGCACGAGCAGCCGCTGCGCGTGATTGTCGTACGGTTCACCGGCGAAGCCGCCGAAGCAGGTGACGTCGGTGAACCCGGCGGCGCTCAGCATGCTGCGGATCTCGGCTGCGCTGTAGACGAACTGTTCTAAGTACCCGTGCCGGGCGGTGTCGCCCCGGATCAAGGTCCAATCGCTGCGGAACCGGGTCCAGTCGTCCAGGATGGTGTCCCGCATGACCAGGTGTCCGCCGTCCAGCTGAACCACTTTCGGGGTGCCCGCCCACCGGGCGAAAATCTCCTTGCTGAACAGGTCCATCAGCAGTCGCCCGCCTGGCACCAGGCTCTGCCAGGCGTTGTGTAGCACCAGCTGGTTCTGGGCCGGGTCGGTGAAGTATCCGAACGAGGTGTACATGCTGATGATCAGGTCATAGCTGTCCCGCTCGACGAACTCCCGCATGTCGGCTTGGACCAGGCGTACCGATAGTCCGGCCTGCTCGCCGGCCCGGTCGGCTCGGTCCAGCATGGTCGCGCTCAGGTCGACCCCGGTGACCTGGGCACCGCGCGCGGCGAGCGGGACGGCGTAGGTACCCGGACCGCAGCCGAGGTCCAGCACTCTGGTCCCGGCTGTGACCTCCAGCAGTGGCGAGGTCGCCACCCGACTCCGGGCCTCCTGCTGACGGTGCGGGGCGAACAACGCGGCGGCGAAGTCCACCCAGAACCCGTCGTCTGCAAACCACTCCATCGGCAGCTCCGTACTCGCCCGACGACTGACGTCTTACAGGTCGCTCGTCGAGGCGCGGAAGTTCCCTCGTCGATCGAAGAAGATTGATCAGCCTCAGAAGCTGGCGAAGCCAGAAGATTCCGGATCACCATCTCGATGTCGGACATTCTGCTTCGATCAGCTACTGGCACCGCGATGGCATACGACAGCAGGAACCAATCCACTACCAGGAGCGACCAACATGTCACCAGAACACATCCACGCCGAGGATTCACATTTGTGAACGACAATGTGTTGTCAATCAAAGGAGCGATCAGGCCATGCCGTCCACGGGCCCGTCGACGACCCCGCCACCGGTGCACTCGCACGTCACCGACGCCATCAAGGCACCGAGCCTCATCCGCCTGTCGGACACCATGGTCCTGGCCCGGTTCGAAACTCTGAAGGTCTACGCCGCCCTCGGCGCGGTACGGGCGCTGCTGGCGGCAGGGACCGTCCGCCCCGGCGACACCCTCGTCGACAGCTCCAGCGGCATCTACGCCCTCGCGCTGGCCATGGCCTGTCACCGGTACGGACTGCGCTGCCACATCGTCGCCTCGACCACGGTGACCCCGACCATCCGGTCGCAGCTGGAAATCCTCGGCGCCACCGTGCACCAGATGCCCGTCGAGAGCGACCTGCGACTGGACCAGCACCGACGCGTGGCGCGGGTACAGGAGCTCCTGCGTGCCAACCCTGGCATGCACTGGATGCGCCAGTACCACGACCCGGTGCACCGACTCGGCTACGCCGAACTGGCGACACTCGTCCGGGCCGCCGTGCCGCAGGTACCGCTGACCGCGGTCGCCAGCGTCGGCACTGGCGCGTCCAGCGCCGGGCTGATCCAGTCGATCCGCACCCACGAGCCGTCGACCCGGCTCGTGGGGGTCCAGCCGTTCGGCAGCGTCAGCTTCGGCAGTGAACGGTTCCCGGATCCGGACGCGATCATCGCCGGGATCGGCAGCGCCATCCCCTTCGACAACGTCCGCCACGAACTGTACGACCAGGTGCACTGGATCGGCTTCCGCCATGCCATGGCCGGCACCATCGCATTGATGCGCGCTCATGCGGTCTTCGCCGGCCTCTCCACCGGCGCGGCGTACCTCGCGGCCCGGTGGGAGGCCGGACGCCGCCCGGAACGGATGCACCTGCTGATCGGAGCCGACACCGGCCACCGGTACGTCGACAAGGTCTTCGCCCGCCACCGCGAAGCCCTCGACATGGACACCTTGGAGCCGGTGGAGATCGCCTCCCTCGACGAGTTGGCCCCGCCCTGGTCGACCTTGCCGTGGGCGCGACGCGCCCACCCGCCGTCAACCGGCCAGGACCTGCACCCCGCCGCCGTCGCCGGCCCTCGGGGAACCAGCTGCCCGGGAACCAGCCGGCCCGCGTCGGCCGGCTGAGCGCGGTTACGCGCCCCGGGTCGGTACGCGGCGTCCCAGCCATCGCCCCACCGTGAGCACCAGCACCGGAAGGACGACACACTGGGCCGCGACGACCAGCCAGAATCCGGGCAGGAACCCGCCTTGTTCGAACGCTCCGTACACGCTGCCCCCGGCGACTCCGCTGAGGAACGAGCCGACCCCGACCGCGAGCCGCTGCTGGCCGAAGGCAACCGTCGCGGATCTTTCCGACCCCGCCAACGCTTCGAGGTCGTTCTTGAGGAACAACACCGCGCTGCCGAGGCTGATCGCGGCGACCCCGCAGACCACCGCCGGACCGTTCCCACCGGCGAACGCGACCATCCCGGTCGCCAGGGCACCGAATCCGATCGTCATCGCCGCCGGGTAGCTCATCCTCCCCACCCGGTCGGCTACCAGCGGCTGCACCACCACCAGGCCGAGCGAGTAGCCCATCATCGCCGCACCGAACAGCAGGGTCGCCATCCGGCCCTGCGCGTAACTGGAGAGGTACTGGTAGAACTGCATGTGCACGTAGAACGACACGGCAGTGACGACGAACGGCAGCACCGCCACTCCGTGCAGCATCCGCCGGAACGGCTCCACCGGTGGCGCGTCGGCGACCCGCCGCTCCCGGCGGAGAAAGACATGGCCGAGCGCCACACTGGCGTACACCGTCGTCACGGCCGCGAACATCACGGTCGGCCGGTGCACGAACAACGCCCCCACCACCGGCCCCACCGCTATACCGAGGTTGCCTGCGGCGTTACCCGCCGACACCAGCCGGGGCCGCTGCTCGTCGCCCACGTCGTGCACCAGATAGCTACGGTACGCCGGCGAGTACAGTGACCCGCCGCCGGAGATGAGCAACAGGCCGGCGACGGTCAGCACCGGGACCCGCTGTCCCGCGAGGAACGCCGCCCCACCGAGGCTGTACAGCGTCAGGGCCGCCACCAGGGACCGCTTCAGACCGATCCGCTCGGCCACCGCGGCGGTCGCCGGGGCGCTGGCGAACTGCACCAGGGTCGCCGCTCCGAGCACCATCCCGACCTGCGCCATGCCTACGCCCATGCGTTCGCGCAGCAGCACCGCCAGGTACGGATAGATCGAGAACGAGCCGACGTTGACCAGGAATCCGCCGGCCAGCACGGCCCACTGGGCGCGGGTGAAGGCACCCCTGCGCGGTGCCGGCCAGGGGCGGGTGCCCGCGGCCGCGCGGGGGGTGGCCGGGGCGGCCATCAGTCGTCCGGCCCGCCGCCGGACCGGACGCCGGCTCCGGTCGGCTCAGCACCGCCGAAGGTGTGCTGGTCGGACGGCACCACCCCCAACCCTGCGGCGTCGCCGAGAACGATCCGCCCCTGGTCGAGGCCCAGCCCTCGGAACGGGGGATCACGCAGGAGGAACTGGCTGTCGATGTCGATGCGGTCGGCCAGCGGGGCCAGTAGGGCGGCCTGGCTCAGCGCGAGCTCCGACTCGCAGTTGCAGCTGAGCATCACCGACAGGCCCACCTGCCGCGCGGCCTCCATCACCCGGCGGGTGGCCCGCACTCCACCGGACTTGGCCAGCTTGACCACCACCCCGTCGGCCAGGCCGGCGGCCGCCCGGACACTGTCCACGCCCGTGCAGCCCTCGTCCAGGAAGAACGGCAACCGGTCGGGCAGCTTGCGGTAGCGGCGGTACGCGTCGACCGCATCTCTCGCGAACGGCTGCTCGACGAGCTGGATGTCGAGGGCGCGCAGGGCCGGGGTCAGTTCCAGCGCGGTCCGCAGGTCCCACGCCTCGTTGGGGTCGATCCGTACCGGCAGGTCGGTGACCGCGCGAACGGCGGCCAGCCGGTCGAGGTCTTCGGCGCCGCGTACCTTCATCTTGAACGCGCCGACTGGTGGCGCGTTCGCCACCAGCTCCAGGGTCTGCGCGACACTGCCGAGCCCGATGGTGAAGCCGGTCGGCTCGGGCAGGGTGCGCGGTACGCCGTACAGCTGCCACGTCGGTACGCCGGCGGACCGGCCCAGCCAGTCGTGCACCGCGCCGTCGAGCGCCATCCGCGCGCCGACCGGTCCGTCCCAGTCGGCCACCCGGTCCAGGACCTGGTCCGGATCGGACAGGTCCGGGCCGAGGACGTCTCTGCCGTGTTCGGCGACCGCCGCGACGACCTGCTCGACGGTTTCGCCGTGCGCCCAGGCCGGTGTGCCCTCACCCAGGCCGGTGACGCCGTCGTGGGCGAGGGTGACGAGGCAGGTGTCCGTCGAGTCGTAGGAGTGCTGTGAACTCCGGAACACCGTCAACAGGCGCAGGGTCATCCGACCGACGTCGAGCTCCATGCGGATCAGCTTGTCACGCCCCCCGCCGACAATCCACGCTGATCGATCGACCGTCTGAGTCAGGGACGGCAGAGGATCTCGCCGTGCAGAATGGCGAACCAGCCGTCGGGCGCGTCGGCCCAGCGGAGCCAGCCGGCGGAGAGTCGTTGCAGGTCGGCGGGGGTGGCGGCGCCGGCGGCGAGGATCTGCCGGGCCATCTCGGAGGCGACGATGCGCTCGGACCACATGGTCCCCCACCAGCGGCGGTCCTCGTCGGTGGCGTAGCACCAGGCGGAAGCGCCGGGGGTGATGTCGCGCAAGCCGGCGGCAAACGCCCAGGAGAGCAGGCGGCGGCCGGCGTCCGGTTCGCCGCCGTTGGCGCGGGCGGTCGCCTGGTAGAGCGCGAGCCATTCGTCGAGTTCGGGTACGGCGGGATACCAGGCGAAGCGGTCGTAGTCGCTGTCACGGGCCGCGACCACTCCCCCGGGCCGGCAGACCCGGCGCATCTCGGCGAGCGCGCGGACCGGGTCGCCGACGTGCTGGAGGACCTGGTGGGCGTGGACCACGTCGAACGCGTCGTCGGGGAACGGCAGTTCGTGTACGTCGGCCGTGGTGAAGTCGACAGTCGTGACGCCCCGGGCCTGCGCCTCGGCGCGCGACAGCGACAGCGCTTCGTCGGTGACCTCGGTGGCGGTGACCCGGCCCGGGGCGACGAGTGCGGCGAGGTCCATGGTGATGGTGCCGGGACCGGCGCCGATGTCGAGCAACGTCTGGCCGGGCCGCAGGTGCGGCAACAGGTACGCGGCCGAGTTCTCGGCGGTACGCCAGCGGTGGGAGCGCAGCACCGACTCGTGATGACCGTGCGTGTATACGGCTGACATGCCCCGACGCTATCTAGCTTCTCGTATTTCGGGAAAGATTTCCCACATAATGGCCGATCGCCGGCACTGGCCGGGGCGGCATCCCCGCATCTTTCGGCGGCACCACCATGTCTCTTCAAACGTGATCCCGTTAGGGGATTTTGATCCCGCTACGGGATCAAGCCCGTGCGCGACATGGACCGACACCGCGCAGCGCAAGAGCCGCCCCGCAGACCAAACCGGTGAACCGGTCCGGGTGACTTCGCCACAACTGCTCAGCGTGGATTGAACGAGCGCAACCGGTCGGCACGGCAGCGTCGCTCGGCCGCCTCGGCCAGCATGACGATCCGGACGCGTTCGGCATGGGCGCTACGGCGCTGGTCCGCGCCGCTGACCACTTCACGCCGAGCGACCACGAGCAGCGTCAACACCCCGGCCACCGCAAGGGACCACCACGCGATCGCCGGTGGATCCGCGCACAACACGGCGACAAGTGCGATGACACCCAGCAGGAAGCCACCGCACCCCACGCTGCCGAAGAACGTGGCCGCTGCGGAATCTACTGGTGGCAGCCGGCGCAGCCTCCTCCGGTGGTTGACCGGCTGCGGAGTCCACAACGCCATCCCGTACCTGGCCAGGAACTCGTCGACGACCCACTGGTCGGTGCGGCTGCCCGGGAGCGGGCCGCCGGCCGCTACACCGCCGGGCCAACCCTGATCCCGGTACGGAGCCAGGTCGACCGCGTGCACCCGACGCCGACCCTGCGCCTTCGCCGCCCGGCGGCCCTGCTGGAACCGGGCTACCTGAGCGAGCCACACCCGCCGACTGGCCTTCAACGCGGACATCGCCGATTCGAGCGCCGCCGGATCGTCCAGCGAGCCGAAGCGCTCCCGCAGGTGGCGCAGGGTCGACCCGAAGCCGTACGGGGCGTACCGGCACAGGCAGCGCCGCCAGGCGGCCACCCGCAGGTGCAGCGGCTTCGAGGGGTCCCGTACGGCTCGCGCGTCACTGGCGAAGCTCACGGCGGAAAGCTAGCCGCAGGCTGCCACCCTCGCCAGCCTGATTCCCGCTAGTTCAGCTCGCCCTGGGCGGTCGGTTCTCCTGAATCCACCGCTCGACATCAGCCTTCAACCACACCGGACCCTGCGCCAGCCGGGCTACCGGGTCAGGGAAGCCCTTGGACCGGCTGACCACGTATGCCCGCTGCTTGCTCACCGGCTTCTCCGGCGTGCCCAGCATCGCGCGCAGCTCCGAAGTCCCGACCAGGTCCACCCAACCGACGTTACGGAGTTGCCTTAGGGCATTGCCTTTGGGCAACTGATGCTTCACGCTATCGGGTATGGCTGGCAAGGGCGGCGGCCGAGGGGCCGCGACGTACAACGGACGTGGTGTCCGCGCGGCGGGCACCAACGCGCAGGCGGGCGGGACGGCGCTGCTGCGGCGCCAGGTGGGGCGCTGGTTGGCGGCGCTGCGCCACGAAGCCGGGCTGTCCCAGGACACCGCCGCCGACAAGCTGCACCGGGGCAGCGGCACCCTCTGGCGGATCGAGGCCGGCGACCTGCGGATCCGGTGGAACGTGGCGGACATGTCGGCGCTCTGCCAGCTGTACGGGGCCGACGACGGGACCACCGAACGCCTGCTCGCCCTGGCGGCGGAGCTCGACCGCCCAACCGGGGGTCGCTGGTGGCACGACGAGCTGACCGGGCCGCCGGCCGATGCCGACCCGTACCCGGTGTTCGAGCAGTCCGCGACGCTGATCCGCTGCTACGACCAGGCGATGATCCCGGACCTGCTGCAGATCCCCGGGTACGCCGAGGCGGTGCTGAGCTGCCCGGCCGGTCACCGCAGCGACGACGAGATCGCCGCCCGCCTCGACCAGTTGGCCACCCGACAGCGGCACCTGCTGACCCATCCGTACCCACCGGCGGTGCAGGTGATCGTCAACGAAAGCGCGCTGCGGCGTACCGTCGGCGGCCCGGCTGCGATGCGGGCGCAACTCGACCACCTGCGCGCGCTGGCCACCCGGCCGGGGATCTCGGTCCGGGTGCTGCCGCTGGCCGGCGGCGCGCACGCCGGCATGACCAACTCGTTCACCTTGCTGCGCTTCGCCGCGACCACTGTCACTCCCGGACGGCCGGTTGCCGGGTCGGGGCTGGTCCGGCTCGGCACCCTGACCGGGACGATGTACCTGGACCAGCCGGCGCACGTCTCCGCGTACGAACGGGTCTGGTCCGACCTGGCTACCCACGCCGTCGACGAGGCGATCATGCGCGGGCCCGAACAGCCGATACGGAAAGGCAACGGGTCAGCAAAGTGACTGAAACCACAGAGGCGTCTACTCCGGGTGACTCACCAACGGTGAGGCGCACCTAGGGTTCCGCCGCCGCCGGGCAGCCAGAGACGGGCAACCGGGGGCGGGGCTGGTCCAAGAGGTGCAGGCGCCGGACCGCCGACACGGGCGGGCATGGCGTTCCACGGCGGGACAAAAGCCCGGGAGGCAGCCGAATGTCTGGCTGTGCCTCAGCCAGGCCCTCATTCGGAGGTGCCCCGTGGGCTTCCACCACCATCACAATCACCCGCACCGCGACGAGCAGCCCGCCGACCAGCCCGAGCTGCACGGCAACTACGGCCCGGAGGCGGCGTACGCGGTCGCCCGCGAAGCCGAGCTGCCCACCACCAAGTGGGAAGAGGAGATCGCCCGCGGCCTGGAGTACGGCCTGCCCGGCGCGGACTCGATCGTCGACAAACGGATCCCGACGTTCTCCCGTGGCGAGCTGCCGCACTTCGCCGGGATCAACACCTTCCTGAAGGCACCGTACGTCGAAGACGTACGCCGTTGCGGCGAGTACGACGTCGCGGTCCTCGGCGCGCCGTTCGACGGCGGTACGACGTACCGCCCCGGGACCCGGTTCGGGCCGCAGGGCATCCGCAAGATCTCCGCGCTGTACGGGCCGTACTCGTTCGAACTCGGCGTCGACCTACGGGAGTCGATCACGATCGCCGACCTGGGGGACATCTTCACCATCCCGGCGAACATCGAGAAGACCTTCGACCAGATCTCCAAGGCGGTCAGCCACGTCTACTCCTCCGGGGCGTTCCCGGTGGTGCTCGGCGGCGACCACTCGATCGGCTACCCGACGGTGCGCGGCGTCGCCGAGCATCTCAACGGCAACCTGGGCATCATCCACTTCGACCGGCACGTCGACACCCAGGAGACCGACCTCGACGAGCGGATGCACACCACCCCGTGGTTCCACGCCACCGACATCCCGAACGTGCCAGCGAAGAACCTGGTGCAGATCGGCATCGGCGGCTGGCAGGCACCCCGCCCCGGGGTCAAGGTCGGCCGGGAGCGCGGCACCACGATCATGACGGTCACCGACTGCGTCGAGATGGGCATCGAGGCCGCCGCCGCCAAGGCCCTCGAAGTGGCCTGGGACGGTGCAGAGGCGGTCTGGTTGTCGTTCGACGTGGACTGTCTGGACGCCGCGTTCGTGCCCGGCACCGGCTGGCCCGAGCCGGGCGGCTTCCTGCCCCGCGAGGTGCTCAAGTTCATCCAGTTGATCGCCGAGAAGCCGCTCGCCGGCATCGAGGTGGTGGAGTGCTCGCCGCCGTACGACAACGCCGACATCACCTCGCTGATCGCCACCCGGGTCATCTGCGACACCCTCGGCTGCCTGGTCCGGGCCGGGCACCTGCCGCGCCGCTGACCTGCACCCGCAGGGACGCGGATCCCCTTATCCAACGGAGGACATAGATGCGACGTACCGCCATATTTTCCCGCCGCTGGCCCACCCGGGCGGTCATCGCCGCCGCCTGTGCGGCGACGCTGCTGGTCACCGCCGCCGGCTGCGGCGACGACAGCGACGACGCCGGGTCCGGTTCACAGACCGTACGGTTGGGGTTCAGCGCCTGGCCCGGCTGGTTCCCCTGGCAGGTCGCGCAGGAGCAGGGGTTGTTCGAGGCCAACGGGGTCGACGTCGAGCTGACCTACTTCGACAGCTACACCGACAGCCTGACCGCGCTCGCCACCGGCAACCTCGATGCCAACAGCCAGACCCTCAACGACACCCTGTCGTCGGTCAGCGGCGGTGCCAGCCAGACCGTGGTGCTGGTCAACGACAACTCGACCGGCAACGACCAGATCATCGCCGCGCCGGGGATCGACTCGGTGGCGGACCTGGCCGGCAAGCGGGTGGCGATCGAGGAGGGCACCGTCGATCACTACCTGCTGCTGCTGGCGCTCGCCGAAGCCGGGTTGTCCGCCGACGACGTAGAGATCAGCCCGTTGCTGACCGACGCGGCCGCCGCCGCGTTCCTCGCCGGCCAGGTCGACGCCGTCGGCGTGTTCGCCCCGTTCACCACCACCGCCTTGGGCCTCGACGGCAGCAGGGCGATCGCCACCTCGGCCGACTTCCCCGGGGCAATCCCGGACCATCTGGTGTTCGACTCGGAGTTCGTGGCCGGGCAACCGGAGCAGGTGCAGGCGGTGGTGGACACCTGGTTCGACACCCTGGAGTGGATCGCCGACAACCCGGACGAGGCGATCGACATCATGGCTGCGCAGGCCGGGGTCAGTGTCGAGGACTACCGCACGTACGACGCCGGCACGACGATCTTCAGCCTGGCCGAGAATCAGGCCGCGTTCGAGCCGGGTGACACCCCGGCGAACCTGGACTTCCAGGCCCGGTCGATCGCCGAGTTCCTTGTCGAGACCGGGCTGGTGGACGAGGCGCCGTCGACCGACGGCCTGCTCGACGGGCAGTTCGTGGCGGCGGTGTCACCGTGACCGTCGCGCCGGCGCCAGCGACTACGAACGGCGGCCCGGACGACACCGGCAGGCCCGCCGACGACAGTATCGGCCGGGCGACGTGGGGGCCGCTGCCCCGGCGTCGCCCGGCCCGCCGGGTGCCGGCACTGCTGGCCATCCGTACACCGATCCCGGCAACTGGACGGCGGATGTTGACGGTCGCCTCGATCGTGGTGCCACTGGCTGCCTGGCAGGTCGGCAGCATGCTGGTCGACGGGCAACCGGACTTCTTGCCGTCGCCGTGGGAGTCGGTGACGGCCGGCGCGGAGATGGCCCGCTCGGGTCAGCTCTGGACCGACACCGCCGCGACCGTGGGTCGGGTGCTGCGCGGCTTCGGCCTGGCCGTGGCGGTGTCGGTGCCGCTGGGTCTGCTGATGGGCAGCTTCCAGGCCGGGCGGGCGGCGTTGGAACCGATGATCGGCCTGCTGCGCTACCTGCCGGCCAGCGCGTTCATCCCGCTGCTGATCATCTGGTTGGGGTTGGGCGAGCCGTCCAAGGTGGCGTTGATCTTCATCGCGACGGTCTTCTTCAACACCCTGATGACCGCCAACGTGGTTCGGACCGTGCCGGCCGGGTTGATCGACGTGTCGTACACCCTCGGTGCCCGGCGCTTCGAGGTGCTGCGCAAGGTGATCGTGCCGCACTCGCTGCCCGGCATGATCGACTCGATCCGGGTCAACGCCGCCGCCGCGTGGAACTTCGTCGTCGTCGCCGAGCTGATCAACGCCCAGTCCGGGCTGGGCTACCGGATCGTCCGGTCGCAACGCTTCAACCAGCTCGACAACATCTTCGCCGTACTGATCGTGATCGCGCTGATCGGGGTGGCGATCGACCTGACGTTACGGACCACCCGCGACCGGATCGGCAGGTGGACGACGTGACCGCGACCCAACCCGCGCCGTTGGTGCGCCTCGACGCCGTCGGCAGGGACTTCCGGACCGCCGCAGGCGGGTCACTGCGCGCGCTCGACGGCGTGGATCTGGCGGTACGCCGAGGCGAGTTCGTCTGCATGGTCGGCGCCTCCGGATCCGGCAAGTCGACCCTGCTGTCGTTGATCGCCGGGCTGGCCGCGCCGGGCCGGGGCACCGTGCTGCTCGACGGGGCGCCGGTCACCGGCCCCGGACCGGACCGGGGCCTGGTGTTGCAGAGCGGCGCGGTGTATCCGTGGCGCACGGTGCAACGCAACGTCGCGTTCGGGCTGGAGCTGCTGCCGATCAGCCGGGCCGAACGGGTCCGCCGGGTCGCCTGGTACCTGGCGGAGACCGGGCTGACCGGGCTGCGGCACGCGCTGCCGAAACAGCTCTCCGGCGGGCAGCTCCAGAGGGTGGCGATCGCCCGCGCGTTGGCCTGTGAGCCGCAGGTGCTGCTGCTCGACGAGCCGTTCGGCGCCCTGGACGTGCAGACGAAGGAGGACATGCAGCTGTTCGTCCGCCGGGTGTGGGCCGACACCGGCACCACCGTGGTGATGGTGACCCACGACGTCGAGGAGGCGGTTTTCCTCGGCCAGCGGGTGGTCGTGCTGGCCAGCGACCCCGGGCGGGTCGCCGCCGACCTGGCGGTGGAGTTGCCGCCGGACCGCGCCGGCGTGCCACGGGACCTGGCGGTCAAGCGGCTGCCGGAGTTCCTGGCACTGCGCGCCGAGGTGGAGGACCAGGTCCGCGCCTACCACCAACGGCACGCCGCCGCCCAGCCGGGCGGTTAGCCGCTGCCCGTACTGTCACCGCGGGCGGGGCCGATCAGGTCCCACCGGTTGCCGGCGATGTCGGCGAAGACCACCACCCGGCCGTACGGTTCGGTGCGCGGCGCGGTCACGAACCGAACGCCGTGGTCGACCATCCGCTGGTACGCGGCCTCGAAGTCGTCCACCCGCAGGAAGAAGCCGACCCGGCCGGCGGCCTGGTTGCCGATCGCCGCCCGCTGGGCGTCGCCGTCGGCGCGGGCCAGCAGGATGCCGGTCTCGGCACCGGGTGGCCGCACCACCACCCACCGTTTGGGGCGGCCGTCGTTGGTCGTCGACGGGGAGTCCTCGACCAACTCGAAGCCGAGGACGGTGGTGAAGAAGTCGATCGCCGGGTCGTAGTCGTCGACGACGATGGCGGTGAGCGAGATGTGCACGCCCGCAGCGTAGGTCCTCAGCCGGTCGGTTCGCGGCGGCGGGCACCGGGGCCGGGGCGAGGCAGCACGTCGCGGGGGTCGGCGACGTCGTGGCCGGCGGTGCAGCGCATCGTCACGCCGACCTCGGCGCCGCAGTCGCGGTGGGTGACGGCGAGCGCGGAGCCGTCCGGGTCGGCGCAGTACCGGTCGCCCCACTGCAGCATGGCGACCAGCACCGGCCACAGGTCGAGCCCTTTGTCGGTGAGCCGGTACTCGTAGCGTTGCCGCTCCCCCGGTTCCTGGTACGGGTGCCGGCGCAGCAGGCCCTGGTCGACCAGCATGGTGAGCCGGTTGGTCAGCACCTGACGGGGGACGCCGGTGCGGTCACGCATCTGGTCGAAGCGCCGTACGCCGTTGAAGACCTCGCGGAGCACGACGACGGTCCACCGCTCGCCGATGATCTCCATGGTGCGGGCGATGGTGCAGTTGTCGATGGACCAGTCGAGTGCGGTAGGTCTCACCCCGACCAGGCTAGGTCTTGTTGACAGACCTAGCAACCGGCTGCCAGGCTGCGTCCATGACACAGACTCAGCAGCCGACGCCGGACGCCGCGCAGCGCAGTCGCACCTTTTCGTGGACCGACCCCGCCACGGTGCGGCTGGCGGCCTTGAACGGCCTCGACGGACTGGGCCAGCTGCGGGCGATGGCCTCCGGGGAGATCCCCGCCCCGCCGGTCATGGTGATGCTGGGCCTCGAAGGGTTGGAACCCGAGCACGGCCGAGTGGTCACTGTGCTGACCCCACAGGAGTTCCACTACAACGCCCTGGGCACGGTGCACGGCGGCATCATCTCGACGCTACTGGACACCGCGGCCGGCTGCGCGGTGCACTCGGTGCTGCCAGCCGGGACGAGCTACACCTCGATCGACCTGAACGTGAAGTTCCTGCGCCCGGTGACGCTCGCCTCGGGCACGCTGCGCTGCGAGGGCACCGTTGTGCAGCGCGGGCGGCGCACCGCGTACGCCGAGGCGAAGCTGACCGACGCCGCCGGCCGGCTGGCCGCCCACGCCACCTCGTCCTGCCTGCTGTTCGAGCTACCACCGACGACCTGACACCCGCCCGGCCGGCCGGCTCCTTGCCCACCGCTGCCATCATCGACCCGGTGAGTGCCGAACCGCAGCGCCTCGGGGTGCGCTTCTGGCAGCTGTGGTCGGCATCGGTGGTCTCCAACCTCGCCGACGGGATCGTGAAGATCGGGCTGCCGCTGGTCGCGATCGGCTACACCAGCTCGCCCGCGCTGGTGGCCGGGGTCGCGGTGGCGTTCTCCCTGCCTTGGTTGCTCTTCGCGCTGCCGGCCGGCGCGCTCGTCGACCGGTTCGACCGGCGCCGGGTGATGCTCGCCGCCAACGCCTTCCGCGCCGGGATGGCCGGCGCGCTGGCCCTGACCATGGTGCTCGGCCTCGGCTCGATCTGGCTGCTCTATCTCATGGCGTTCAGCGTCGGCGTCGCCGAGACCCTCTACGACACCTCGGCCCAGTCGATCCTGCCGCAGTTGGTGCCGCGCACCCTGCTGCCCCGGGCGAACGGGCGACTGCACGCCGCCGAGATGACCGCCAACCAGTTCATCGGCCCGCCACTGGCCGGGTTCCTGGTCGCCGCCAGCGCAGCCGTCGCCGTTGCCGGGCCGGCCGGACTGTGGGCCGCTGCCATCGCGACGCTGCTGCTGGTGGGTGGCCGCTTCCGGATCGAACGAGCCACCTCCACCACGATGCGCGCCGAGATCGCCGAAGGGCTGGGCTTCCTCTGGCGGCACCGGCTGCTACGCACCCTCGCGGTGATGGTCGGCGTCAGCAACTTCACCACCAACGCCGTCTTCGGGGTGCTGGTGCTGTACGCGGTCGGCCCCGGGTCGGCGATGGGGCTGACCGAGCCCACCTACGGGTTGCTGCTGACCACGGTGGCCGCCGGTATCGTGGTCGGCTCGCTGGTCGCCGCTCGGATCGAGCGCCGGCTCGGCCGGGCTCGGGCTCTCTGGGTGTCAGTGGTCGCGTGTGCCGGTCTGGTCGGCGCGCCCGCGCTGAGCACCAACGCGGTCCTGCTCGGCGCGGTCTTCTTCGGCGGCGGCGTCCTGGTCGCCGCCTGGAACGTGATCACGGTGTCGCTGCGCCAGCGGATCACCCCGGACCGGCTGCTGGGCCGGGTCAACAGCGGCTACCGGATGCTTGCCTGGGGCAGTATCCCGCTGGGTGCCGGCACCGGTGGGCTGCTGGCCGAGGTGTTCGGTCTCCGCGCGGTGTTCGCGATCATGGGCGGGTTGGCGCTCAGCCTGCTGGTCGGCATGTTCTGGGTCACCGACGCCGCTATCGACGCCGCCGAACGCGACGCGGCGACCTGGAAAACGTAGGTCAGACCGACAGCAGTTGGCGGACCGACTCGTCGCGCAGGTCCTCCTTGTCGCCGGCCCGGACCACCTCGCCGGCGTCGAGGATGACGAACTGGTCGGCCAGCCGCAGCGCCAGTTCGAGGTACTGCTCGACCAGCAGGATCGCCAGCCCGGCCTCGGAGTGCAGCCGTTCGATCGCCTCCTCGATTTCGACGATGATGGACGGCTGGATGCCTTCGGTCGGCTCGTCGAGCAGCAGCATCTTCGGCCGGGTGACCAGTGCGCGGGCGATCGCCAACTGTTGCTGCTGGCCGCCGGAGAGGAAACCGGCCCGGCGGCGCAGCAGCCCGCGTAGCGCCGGGAACAGGTCGAGGGCCTCGTCGACGCTGGACTTGTCGGTCCGCGCCGCCTCGACCGCGACCTGCAGGTTCTCCGCGACGGTCAACTGTGGAAAGGTCTCGTGGCCCTGCGGCACGTAGCCCAGCCCGAGGCGAACCCGCTCGTGCGTGCGTAGTTTGGTGATGTCGCGCCCCTCGAAGGTGACCCGGCCGGCGCGCACCGGCAGCACCCCGGTGATCGCCTTCAGCAGCGTGGTCTTGCCGACCCCGTTGCGCCCCATCACACAGACCAACGCACCGGCCGGGGCCTGCAGGTCGACCTCGAAGAGCACCTGGGCCCGGCCGTACGCGACGTCGAGTGACTCGACGGTCAACATGGCACTCACGACGACGCCTCCTGGACGATCGGGGATCCCTGCGCGGCGGCCGGCGACCCGGCGGGTTCGTCGGTCTCGTCCCGGCTGCGCCCGAGGTAGACCTGCTGCACCCGGGGGTCGGCCTGCACCTGCGCGACGGTGCCCTCGCAGAGCAGTTTGCCCTCGTGTAGCACGGTGACGGTGCTGGCGAAGCGACGCAGGAACTCCATGTCGTGCTCGATGACCATCACGGTGTGGTCCTTGGCGACCTCGCGCAGCAGCTCACCGGTGCGTTCCCGCTCGCTGCGGCTCATTCCGGCCACCGGCTCGTCGAGCAGCAGCAGGCTGGGCTGCTGCACGATCAGCATGCCGATCTCCAGCCACTGCCGCTGTCCGTGGGAGAGCACTCCGGCCGGCCGGTACGCCAGGTCGGACAGGCCGGTGGTGTCCAGCGCCCGCGACACCTGGTCGGAGACACCGCGACGGCGGCGCAGCAGGCCGACCATCCGCCGGCGGAAGGACGCCGCCAGGTCGAGATTGTCCAACACGGTGAGCTGCTCGAACACCACCGAGGTCTGGAAGGTCCGGCCGATGCCGAGCCGGACGATCCGGTGTTCCCGCTGGCCGACGAGTTCCTTGCCGTTGAACCGCACCGACCCGGACGCCGGCCTGGTCCTGCCGGTCACCACGTCGATCAGGGTGGTCTTGCCGGCACCGTTGGGTCCGATCAGGAACCGCAACTCGCCCGGCTCGACGGTCAGGCTCAGGTCGGTGACCGCCCGGAATCCGTCGAAGACGACGTTGAGGTCGCGTATCTCCAGTTTGCCGCTCATCGTTGCTCACCGCCAACCGAGGCGGTCGCCGCCGCAGGTTGTGCTCCGGTGGGCTCCGCGGTGCCGCCCGCTGCCGGCGATACTGGCGCAGCCGCTCCTGGTGGGCCGCCGGACGACCGGTCCGGCCAGCGGTGCCGCAACACCACCCAGCCGTCGGCGAGCAGCCCGGCGAGGCCGCGGGGTGCCCACATCATCACCGCGATGAACAGGCCGCCGAGCAGGTAGAGCCAGCCCGAGGGCCACTGCTCGCTGAGCACGGTGCTGCCGTAGTTGAACAGGATCGCGCCGCCGACCGCACCGGCCAGCGAGAACCGGCCACCGATCGCGACAGCGACCAGCATCTCGATCGACGGGATCACGCCCAGATCGGCTGGGCCGAGGATTCCGACGACCGGCACGAACAACGCGCCGGCGATCCCGGCCATGGCCGCCGAGAGGGCGTACACCAGGGTCTTCACCACGGCCGGGTCGTAGCCGAGGAAGCGGACCCGGTCCTCGCCGTCGCGGATGGCGACCAGCAGTTTGCCGAACCGGCTGTGGGTGAGCTGCCAGGCGGCCAGGAAGACCAGGCCGAGTGCGCCGACGGCGACGTAGTAGACGATCCGTTTCTGTGCCGGGTCGTACAGGTCCAGGCCGAAGAAGAACTGGACGTTGGTCAGTCCGTTGGTGCCGCCGGTGAGGCCCTGCTGGCCGACCAGCAGGATCACGAACGCGGCCGCCAGGGCCTGGGAGAGTACGGCGAAATAGGCGCCACGCACCCGCTGGCGGAACACCAGCGTGCCGAGGATCAGGGCGACAGCGGTGGGCAGCACCACCACCATGGCCAGGGCGAAGAGCGGGTTGCGAAAGGGTGCCCAGACGGCCGGCAGGGTCTCCACGCCGCTCCACACCATGAAGTCGGGCAGGTTGCCCTCACCGGCGTCGGCGAGTTTGAGGTACATGCCCATGGCGTAGCCGCCGAGGCCGAAGAAGACGCCCTGGCCGAGGGTCAGCATTCCGCCGCGACCCCAGGCCAGGTAGATGCCGACGGCGACGATGGCGTAGCAGAGGTACTTGGCCAGCAGGTCCAGCCGGAACGGGCTGAGCACCAGCGGTGCGACGACCAGTAGCAGCACGCCGACCGTGACGAAGACCGCCGGTCCGGGCCAGCGAGCCGCCGGTCGCGCCGCGGACCGGGTCGTCCGGGCGGCGCTCATGTCAGTGCCCGGGAACGGAGGACGAACATTCCCTGCGGGCGGAACTGGAGGAAGGCCACGATCACCGCGAACACCACCACCTTGGCGAGGCTGGCATCGGTCCAGAATTCGACGAAACTGTTGACCACACCGAGGGCGATCGCGGCGATCACCGCACCGCGCAACTGCCCGAGTCCCCCGGCGACGACGACGAGGAACGCGTCCACGATGTAGTAGGTGCCCAGCGACGGACCGACCGGGCCGATCAGGGTGAGTGCCACCCCGGCGACGCCGGCCAGGCCGGAGCCGATGAAGAAGGTGAGCTGGTCGACCCGTTGGGTGGCCACCCCGGTCACGGCCGCGAGTTGCCGGTTCTGCATCACCGCCCGCATCCGCCGGCCGTGGGGCAGCTTGCTCAGGTAGAGCGAGATCGCCACCACGCAGGCGATCGCGAGGGCCATGATGAAGATCCGGTTGTACGGCAGCCGTACGCCGGCCACGTCGACCCCGCCGGTGAGCCAGCCGGGCGCGGTGACCTGCACGTTCGGCGCGCCGAAGATGTCCCGGGCGAGCTGCTGCAGGATCAGGCTGACGCCGAAGGTGAGCAGCAGGGTGTCCAGTGGACGGCCGTAGAACCGACGGATCACCAGACGTTCGAGGATCACGCCCATGGTGCCGGCGATCAGGAACGCCACCGGCAGGGCGGCCGGGACGGCCTGCGCCCCGACCAACCCCTGCATCAGGTACGCGGTATAGGCGCCCGCCAGGATGAACTCCCCATGGGCCATGTTGATGACGCCCATTTGTCCAAAGGTGAAGGTCAGTCCGAGCGCGATCAGGAGCAGCACCGCTCCGATGCTCGCGCCGATGACCAGTTGGTTGAGTACCGCCATGGCGGGCGCCTCCCTCCGCTAGCTACCGGCGCGCTACGACAGGCCTTCGGCCCAGTCGTAACCGGTCAGGTACGGGTCCGGCTTGATGGGTTCGCCGGAGTTCCACACCTCCTGGATCTGGCCGTCGGGCTGCACCACGCCGATCCTGGCCGTCTTGAAGACGTGCTGGTTGTCGCCGTCGATGGTGACCGTGCCCTCCGGGGCCTCGATGCTGATTCCGCCGGCGGCCTCCTTGACCGCCTCGACCTCAGTGGTGCCGGCGGCTTCGACGGCCGCGGCCCACAGGTAGACGGCGTTGTAGCCGGCCTCCATCGGGTCGGAGGTGACCTTCTCGGCCCCGTACTTGGCCTTGAACGCCTCGACGAAGGCGGTGTTCCGGTCGCCTTCGGTGGTCTGGTAGTAGTTCCAGGCGACCAGGTGGCCGGCGACGTTCTCCGGTCCGATGCCGACAACCTCCTCCTCGGCGACGCTGACCGACACGGTCGGCATCGCGTCGGCGGTGACGCCGGCGCTGGTCAGCTGCTTGAAGAAGGCGACGTTGCTGTCGCCGTTGAGGGTGTTGAAGACCGCGTCGGGGCTGGCCTGCTGGAGTTTGTTGACCACTGTGCTGTATTCGGTGTGGCCCAGCGGGGTGTATTCCTCGCCGACCACCTGCATGCCGTTGGCCTCGGCGTACGCCTTGATGATCTTGTTTGCGGTCCGCGGGAAGACGTAGTCGCTGCCGACCAGGAAGATCGTTTTGTGACCCTGCTCCTTCAGGTAGTCCAGGCCGGGGACGATCTGCTGGTTGGTGGTGGCTCCGGTGTAGAAGATGTACGGCGAGCTCTCCAGCCCTTCGTACTGCACCGGGTACCACAACAGGGCCTTGTTGCGCTCGAAGACCGGCAGCATCGCCTTGCGACTGGCCGATGTCCAGCCACCGAAGACGGTGGCGACCTCGTCCTGGGATATGAGCTTCTGCGCCTTCTCGGCGAACGTGGGCCAGTCCGACGCACCGTCCTCGACGACGGGCTCGATCTGCTTGCCCAGCACACCACCGGCGGTGTTGATTTCCTCGATCGCGAGCAACTCTGCGTCGCGTACGGTGACCTCGCTGATCGCCATGGTGCCGCTCAGCGAGTGCAGGATACCGACCTTGATGGTGTCGGAGTCACCGCCGCCACCGGCCGAGGACGTGGGGTCCTGGGCACAGGCGGTCGCGGCAACCAGTGTCGACAATATACAGAGTGCGGCTAGGCCGCCCCGGAGACGCAGTGGCATCCAACTTCCCTTCAGCCGAAGCGTGGTGCCACGAAACGTAGGGACGTGGAGTTTCACGCATCTCGACACATCGATTTCCAACGCGTTAAGCCCGCCTCACAGTCGACCTGAACGGTCAGTGAGGCGGGCTTGACGACGGGTTATCGAGAGGCCGATGGCGCGGCGGTGGTCACCGGTTGCGGGCGCGGCGCTCCTCGCGGCGGGCCTCGAACCGGGCGGCGGCGGTGTCCAACTGGGACATCTGCGTGGCCAACTGCTCCCGGGCCGCTTCGCCGTCGGCGTCGAGCCCGGTGACGTTCCAGATGTCCCACTGCCGCAACACCGGCGAGAGCACCTCGTCGTGGTGCTGACGCAGGTCGTAGATGCCGGCCATGGCGATAGCCACCGACTTGCGGACGAAGCCCTCGATGCCGGCACCCGGCATCTGGAAGTCGGCCACCACATCGGCCACCGCCCGCATCGCCTGACTCGGCGCCAGCTCGAACGACGCGGCGAGCAGGTTGCGGTAGAACATCATGTGCAGGTTCTCGTCGGCGGCCACCCGGGCCAGCAGGCGCTCGCAGAGCGGATCGCCGGTGGCCTTGCCGGTGTTGCGGTGCGAGATCCGGGTGGCCAGCTCCTGGAACGAGACGTACGCCAGTGAATGCAGCACCTCGTAGCTGTGCACGTTGGAGTAACCGGTGGACATGTGCACCATCCGGGCCCGCTCCAACTCCACCGGGTCCACCGCCCGGGTGACGGTCAGGTAGTCCCGGATCGCGATGCCGTGTCGCCCCTCCTCCGCCGTCCACCGGTGTACCCAGGTGCCCCAGGCCCCGTCACGACCGAACCGGGTGGCGATCTCGTGATGGTAGGAGGGCAGGTTGTCCTCGGTCAGCAGGTTGACGATCAGGGCGGTGCGGGCCACGTCGGAGAGCTGGGAATCCTCCGGCGACCAGGCCTCACCGCCGAGCGGGCCGTCGAAGGTGCGCCCGTCGCTCCACGGCACGTACTCGTGCGGAAACCACTCCTTGGCCAGTCCGAGATGCCGGTTCAGGTTATCGGCGACCACCGGTTCGAGCTCGATGAGCAACGCGGTCTGGGACATCGGGGCAGTGGCGGCGGCGGTCAACGACATCTCCCAACACGGCAACAACTTACGACTACGTAACTTACGCAACCGTAGGTTATGCGGTGCCATCACCGCCACTTCTCTCGCGAACCTTGCACCTATCGCGGCATATTATCCAGATTTTCTGGTGGTCGACCCGCAGCCGGTGCCGGCTGATCGGAGACCGTCGGCAGCAGGTCAGCCGCCGCCGGCTGCCACGAGCCGGCCTGCGCCGACACCTGGTCACCCGAGCGGATGTCCTTCACCCCGTCCGGCTCACCGTCCACCCCCAGGAACCAGACGTACGGAATGCCACGCCGCTGCGCGTACCGGATCTGCTTGCCGAACTTGGCCGCCGACGGTGACACCTCGGTGGCGATCCCCCGCCGGCGCAGCGTGTCGGCCACCCGGTTGCCGGCCGGCCGGTCGGACTCGGCCGGCAACGCCACCAGCACGCAGGTCGGCACCGGGCGGGAGATCGACAACGCGTCGGCACCGAACAGCAGGCCCAGTAGCCGGGACACGCCGATCGAGATGCCCACCCCTGGGAAGCGGTCCGCCCCGGCGGAAGCGAGATCGTCGTAGCGGCCACCCGAGCAGATCGAGCCGAACCGCTCGTACCCCTGCAGCTGGGTCTCGTAGACCGTACCGGTGTAGTAGTCCAGGCCACGGGCGATGCGCAGATCGGCGACGCACAGGCCGGGCGAGTGCGCGGCCGCGGTCTGCAGCACCGCGACCAGCTCGGCCAGCCCTTCGTCGAGTAGCGGGTGCTCGACACCGAGGCCGCGCACCGCGTCGTCGATCGAGGCGTCCGGCGCGGAGATCTCCGCCAGCGACAGGCAGGCCTTCGCCTGGCTCTCACTGGCACCGGCCGTGCTCATCAGCAGCTCGGCCACCCGCTGGGGGCCGAACCGGTCCAGCCGGTCGATCGCCCGCAGCGCGGCGTCCGGATCGGTCAATCCGATCCCCCGGTAGAAACCTTCGCAGACCTTGCGGTTGTTGACCTGGATCCGCACCGGCGGGATCGGCAGACTGGCCAGCGCGTCGCCGATGATCAACGGAAGCTCGGCCTCGTGGTGCGGGGCCAGCTCGTCGCGGTCGACGATGTCGATGTCGGCCTGTAGGAACTCGCGGTAGCGGCCCTCCTGTGGCCGCTCACCGCGCCACACCTTCTGGATCTGGTAGCGGCGGAACGGGAACTGCAGTTTGCCGGCGTTCTCCAGCACGTAACGGGCGAACGGCACGGTCAGGTCGAAGTGCAGCCCGAGGGCGTCGTCGCCGGTCTGCGCGTCCGGATCGGCCTGCAGTCGACGCAGCAGGTAGACCTCCTTCGAGGTCTCCCCCTTACGCAGCAGCTGATCCAGCGGCTCGACCGCGCGGGTCTCCAGCGGTGCGAACCCGTACAGCTCGAAGGTGCGGCGCAGCCGGTCGATCACGTACTGCTCGATCATGCGTTGCGGGGGCAGCCACTCCGGAAAACCGGAGATCGGCCTGGGCTTGCTCATCAGGGTCCTCGTCACAGTCCGGTACGGCGAGCCGGCGGCGCGCTATCGCTGCCGGTGGCCTCGCGCAGGTAAGGGTTGGTGGCCCGCTCCCGGCCGATGGTGGTCGCCGGGCCGTGGCCGGGGAGCACGACGGTGTCGTCGGCCAACGGCAGGACCTTGTCGCGCAGGCTGGTCATCATCGTCGGCAGGCTGCCGCCGGGCAGGTCGGTGCGGCCGATGGAGCCGGCGAACAGCACGTCACCGGAGAGGCAGACCTGCTCGGTCTCCCAGGGGGAGTCGGCGCCGGGCAGCCGGAACAGCACCGATCCGCCGGTGTGTCCGGGGGCGTGGTCGACGGCGAGTTCCAACCCGGCGAGCACCAGCGTGGCGCCGTCGGTCAGCTCGGCCACGTCGTCGGGTTCGCTGTACGGCAGCCGGCCGCCGAACATCGCGGTCAGGTCTGCCGACAGGCCCTTCGCCGGATCGGCCAGCAGCTCGCGGTCGCCCGGATGGACGTACGCGGTGATGCCCCGGGCACCGCAGACCGGAGCGACCGAGAAGGTGTGGTCGAGGTGCCCGTGGGTCAGCAGCACTGCGGCCGGTTGCAGGCGGTGCTGCGCCAGCACCTGTTCCAACTGGTCCAGCACCCCGATGCCTGGGTCGACGATCACGCACTGCTCGCCCGGGCCGGTCGCCACCACATAGCAGTTGGTGCCGAACGCCTGCGCCGGGAACCCGGTGATGAGCACGCCTCTCCCTCCTCGCGTCCCGTCCGCACCTGCGGGCGGGACGAACCGCCGTCGAGCCTATCCGCCGCCGCCACACGGCTCACCCATGGCACACCACCTACCCGACACGGGGCCTGACCGACCCATCCGCCATAATGATGATCTCCGATTGGATACGGAGCCGACCTCATACAACAATTTCCCAGCGGTTACCCGTACACTCTGGCGGGCATGTGGCGTGGCGCACCACAAAGGCGCCCGGATCCGGCACGCCCGCCGCAAGGCGCAGGGATGATCAGGAAAGGGGAGCACGGGTGGCTTCCAGCAGGGACCGGCAGCGCAAGTTGGCGCGCGCGAAGCTCGACCGGCAGATGGCCCGGCGTGCCGCCACGACGCGCCGTCGACGACGAATCCGGGCCGGGCTCGGCGCCGGGCTCGCGGTGGTGATGATCGCTGGCGTATCGGCCTGGGCGCTCGGTGCCTTCGACCGGGAGCCGGAGATCAGCGAGGCAGCCGGTCCGTGCACCTGGACGCCGCAGGACACGGCGGCCAACAGCAACCTCACCGAGGTCGCCGTCCCCGAGACGACCGATCCGCCCAACAGTGGCGTACGGCCGATGACGATCACCACCAACCAGGGTGAGCCGATCACCGTCGAGCTCGACCTGGCCGGCGCACCCTGCGCCGCGGCCAGCTTCGCCCACCTGGCCAGCCGCAACTTCTTCGACGACACGAACTGCCACGAGATCACCGACGAAGGCGCGGTCCTCTGCGGCGACCCCGGCGGCACCGGCCAGGGCGGCCCGACCTATTCGTACTACAGCGAGAACGTGCCGGTTGCGCCGCAGCCGGACCCGTCTGCCGATCCGGCGGCGGACCCGGCGGACAACCCGCCGCTGTACCCGGCCGGCACGGTCGTGGCGGTCGGCGTGCCGCAGGGCAACAACGGCAGCCAGTTCAAGATCTTCTTCGAGGATTTCACCACCGAGTTCCCCGAGTACCCGATCATCGGTCGGGTCACCTCGGGGATGGCCACGGTCGAAGCGATCGGCGCCCTGCCCCGGGTGGACAATGGTGCCGGAGCCCAGGTCAAGCCGGAGACCGACGTGATCATCCAGAGTCTGACCGTCGGCGATCCGGTGGAGTCCCCCGTGGCAGACCCGAGCCCATCGACCAGCCCGGGGGCGACGGAGCCGTCGGCCGACCCGTCAGCGTCGGCATCCCTTGACGCCGACGCCACGGACGGCCAGTCCTGACTTGATCCGGCAGCCACCGGCACGGGCCCCACAGCGATGACAGAGTGCACCAGGTACCCGATTCAGGAGGATCCACCGTGACGTCGACCAGGGAGCGGCAACGTGCCGCGGCTCGGGCCCGCCTCGAAAAGGAGATGGCCCAGCGCGCCGCGGCCGCCAAGAAACGCCGCCAGTTGCAGGCCAGCATCGGTGCCGGAGCCGGCCTGCTGCTGGTGGTGGTCCTGACGGTGTGGGGGGTCACCAGCCTCGGCGACGACGAGACCGAGACCCCGCAGGCGACCGATGACGGACAGGCCGGCGCCGGCTGTGTGTGGAACGAGGTCCCCGCCGAGCAGCGCAGCCCCACCGTGAAGGACGTCGGGGTGCCACCGACGACGACCCCGCCGAGCACCGGCACCCAGCTGATGACCCTGGACACCAGCTTCGGTGAGATCCAGGTGACGATGAACCTGGCCGACGTGCCGTGCACCGCGGCCAGCTTCAGCCACCTGGCCAGCCAGGGCTTCTGGGACAACACCAAGTGCCACCGGATGTTCCCGGGCATGCTGCAGTGTGGCGACCCGAGCGCCACCGGTGAGGGCTACCGCGACAGTGACGGCACTGGTGGTCCCAGCTACCAGTTCGCCAACGAGAACCTGCCGGTCGACGACCGACCCGCGTACCCTGCCGGGGTCGTGGCCATGGCCAACAGCGGACCGGACACCAACGGCAGCCAGTTCTTCTTCATCTACGAGGACGTCGAGCTCAGCCCCGACTACACGGTGCTCGGTCAGGTCACCGAGGGACTCGACGTGATCCAGGAGGCCACGGCCGAGGGTCACGACGGTGCGTTCGACCCGTCGCCCGGTGGCGGCCACCCGAACAGCGACATCGTGATCAACTCGTTGACGGTCAGCGAACCGCAGTAGAGCAGAATCGACCACGGACGACGATTCGGGTCCGGGTCGGCACGGCGGTCTGACCGCCGTGCCGACCCGGACCCGTCTTTAGTTGCCGGAGGTCACCCGGTACGCGTCGAACACCCCGTCGACCTTGCGGACGGCGTTGAGCAGGTGACCCAGGTGCTTGGGGTCGGCCATCTCGAAGGAGAACCTGCTCACCGCCACCCGGTCCCGGGTGGTGGTGACCGTCGCCGACAGGATGTTGACCCGTTCCTCGGAGAGCACCCGGGTCACGTCGGCGAGCAACTTGTGCCGGTCCAGCGCCTCCACCTGGATGGCCACCAGGAACGTCGACGCCGAGGTCAGCTTCCAGCTGACCTCGACCATCCGTTCCTCCTGCACCTTGAGGTCGGCGGCGTTCAGGCAGTCGTCACGGTGCACGCTGACCCCGCCGGAGCGGGTGACGAACCCGAACACGGTGTCCGGCGGGACCGGGGTGCAGCAGCGGGCCAGCTTGATCCAGACGTCGGTCACCCCACGGACGACCACCCCGGGGTCGGTGCCGGCGTGCCGGATCCGCGACGGCTGGGTCGCCATCGCCGATTCGGCGATGTCCTCGGCCGCGCCTTCTTCGCCACCGAAGCTCGCCATCAGCCGCTGCACGACCGACTGCGCCGAGACCTGGCTGTCGCCGACCGCCGCGTAGAGCGATGCGACGTCGGTCAGGTGCAGGTCGCGGGCGATCGTCATCAGCGAGTCGGTGGTGAGCATCCGCTGCAGCGGCATGCCCTGCTTGCGCATCGCCTTGGCGATCGCGTCCTTGCCGGTCTCGATCGCCTCTTCACGGCGTTCCTTGTTGAAGTACTGCCGGATCTTGGTCCTGGCCCGGGGGCTCTTGACGAAACCGAGCCAGTCCTGGGTGGGACCGGCGGTGGCTGACTTCGAGGTGAAGATCTCGATGACGTCGCCGTTGGACAGCGTCGACTCCAGCGGCACGAGCTTGCCGTTGACCCGCGCTCCGATGCACTTGTGGCCGACCTCGGTGTGCACCGCGTAGGCGAAGTCGACCGGGGTCGACCCGGTCGGCAACGGGATGACGTCGCCCTTGGGGGTGAAGACGTACACCTCCTGGCTGGACAGGTCGAAGCGCAGCGCGTCGAGGAACTCGCTCGGGTCGCTCGCCTCGCGCTGCCAGTCGAGCAACTGCCGTAGCCAGGTCATCTCGTCGATGTGGGCCGGTGGGCCGACGACGGTGGTGCCCTTGTGCTCCTTGTACTTCCAGTGGGCGGCGATACCGAACTCCGCGGTGCGGTGCATCGCGAAGGTACGAATCTGCATCTCCACCGGCTTGCCGGTCGGCCCGATCACGGTGGTGTGCAGCGACTGGTACATGTTGAACTTCGGCATCGCGATGTAGTCCTTGAACCGGCCGGGAACCGGCTGCCAGTTCGCGTGGATCACCCCGAGCGCCGCGTAGCAGTCGCGCACCGTGTCGACCAGGATGCGGACGCCGACCAGGTCGTAGATGTCGTTGAAGTCCCGCCCCCGCACGATCATCTTCTGGTAGATCGAGTAGAGGTGCTTCGGCCGGCCGGTCACCTCCGCCTTGATCTTGGCGGCGCGCAGGTCGACCTGCACCTTCTGGGTGACCTTGCGCAGCTGGGTGTCCCGCTGGGGCTGGTGCTCCCCGATCAGCCGATTGATCTCCTCGTACCGTTTCGGGAACAGCGTGCCGAAGGCGAGGTCCTCCAGCTCCCACTTGACGGTGTTCATCCCCAGCCGGTGCGCCAACGGAGCCAGGATCTCCAGCGTCTCCTTGGCCTTCTGCTCCTGCTTCGCCTTGGGCAGGAAGGTCAGGGTACGCATGTTGTGCAGCCGGTCGGCGAGCTTGATCACCAGCACCCGGGGGTCCTTGGCCATCGCCACGACCATCTTGCGGATCGTCTCGGCCTTGGCCGCGTCGCCCAGTTTGACCCGGTCGAGCTTGGTCACCCCGTCCACCAGCAGGGCCACCTCACCACCGAAGTCGACCCGCATCTCGTCGAGGGTGTAGTCGGTGTCCTCGATCGTGTCGTGCAGCAGAGCCGCCACCAGCGTCGTGGTGTCCATGCCGAGGTTCGCCAAAATCGTCGCGACCGCCAGCGGGTGGGTGATGTACGGGTCACCCGACTTGCGGAACTGCCCGGAGTGCCACTTGGCGGCGAGGTCGAAGGCACGTTGCAGGACCCGTGGATCCACCTTCGGGTGGCTCTGCCGGTGGGTCGCGATCAGTGGTTCCAGCACCTCGGGGATGTGCGGCGTCTGCCATGGCGCGTTGAACCGGGCCAGCCGGGCCCGCACCCGCCGCCCGGTTGGTGCGCCGGAGAACCCGAATCCGTTTCCGACCGCAGGATCGACCGACCCGGTCCCGGCCGTACCGTTGGCGTGCGATCCGTTGGTGTGCGATCCATTGACGGGCGGATGGTCGGGCACGGACGCGCCGTTTGTCCCAGGATCGACGGACATGGGCGTGCCGTTTGTCGCCGGATCAGCGGCCGGACCGTTGGCGGCGGTCCCCGACGATACCCCCGCGTCCCCGTTGCGGAGCGCGACAGTGGGATCGACAGCTGGTCCGGATGCCTCGCCATTGGTCGGACCCGCTGTCGGGTCGACCTCGCCAGTCGGGTGCACAGTGCCCTCCACGGAAGGGGTGACGTTGTAGGACACCGGCCTCCCTCGAATCCGCCGGAACTCAGCCGACCGTATCCGGCCGAACCGCTGCCGCGCTAGCCAGGACGATGTGCCCCTGACTGACAGGGACCGCAATATTACCCAACCGGACCGTACCCCGCTCCATCGGCGGGGGATATGCCGTGGCGCTCACCGCGGCGAGCTTGTCTCTCCGTCGACACTTACGGCATCAGACTCGCCACAGAGCGTGCACCTCGCGGGGGGCTAGTCGGTCCCGGCCGGCGAGGAAACTCAGCTCCAGCAGGACGGTGAGACCGGAAACGCTGCCGCCGGCCCGTTCGACCAGCTCGAGAGTCGCGGCGGCGGTGCCTCCGGTGGCCAGCACATCATCCACCACCAGCACCCGCTGGCCTGCGGTGAAGGCATCCTGATGCACCTCCAGGACCGCCTCGCCGTACTCCAACGCGTAGGAGGCAGAGAACGATGCCCGGGGCAGCTTGCCTGCCTTACGGACCGGTACCACCCCGGTGCCGGTGGCGTACGCGATCGCCGCGGCCAGCACGAAGCCCCGGGCCTCGATGCCGGCCACCACGTCGAACGACTCTGCCCCGTGGTGGGCGATGATGCCGTCGATCACCGCGCGGAACACCGCGCCATCGGCGAACAGCGGCATCAGGTCCTTGAAGACGATGCCCGGCTTGGGAAAATCGGGTACGTCGAGAACCCGGCTGGCGACCAACGCGGCCATTTCGGGCCCGCTGTCCCCGATGGCCGCTGTCGGCATCTGCGTCACTCTGGTCCTTCCCGTGCGGGTGCCACCGCCCCCGTCGGTGATCCGACAAGCCTGCTTGCGCGGACCACGGTCACCGACGGGGACGACGCAACGCGGTCAACGACGCTTCGCCCCACTGGGCCGCTTACGGTTGCCGCCACTACCAGGGCGACCGCCACGACCACTGGGCTGACGCTTGCCGGCCGGTCGGGCACCGGTCTTGGGCGCGGCACCGGCCAGGGCCGCGTCGGACTCTTCCTCAGCCGGCTCCGCCCCGGTGTCGCCGCCGTCCACGGTCGACGGCGCCGGCCGCTTGGCCGCCGCCCCGGCGCGCTCCGCCAGCGAGGCCCGCTTGGCCTGCACCCGCTGGGCGTGCATCTTGTACTTCGGCTCCTGCCCCTTGAGGAAGGTCACCAACGGCGCGGAGAAGAAGATCGAGGTGAAGAACGCGCCGGCCATACCGACGAAGAGCACCAGGCCGAGGTCCTTGAGCGTACCGGCACCGAGCAGACCCGCACCGATGAACAGCAGGCCACCGACCGGCAGCAACGCCACGATCGACGTGTTGATCGACCGCATCAGGGTCTGGTTGATGGCGAGGTTGGCCGCCTCACCGTACGTCTGGCTGCTGCTACCGGTGATCCCCCGGGTGTTCTCCTGGATCTTGTCGAACACCACGACGACGTCGTAGAGCGCGAAGCCGAGGATCGTCAGGAAGCCGATCACGGTCGACGGGGTGACCTCGAAGTTGGAGATCGAGTAGATGCCGGCGGTAAGGACGAGGTCGAGGACCAGACCGGCCACCGCCGCGATCGCCATCCGGGCCTCGAAGCGGAGCACCAGATAGATCGTGACGACCACCATGAAGACTGCCAGACCGAGCAACGCGCGCTGGGTGACCTGGCCACCCCATGCCGCGCTGACCCGGCTGCCGCTGATCGCCTGCTCCTCGATGCCGAGTCGCTGCGCCAGCGCCTGCTTGAACGCGGCGGACTGCTCGGAGCTCAGCTCAGTGGTCCGGAACAGGTAGGTGGTGCCGCCCACCTCCTGCCCGGACACCACCCGGGCCGGCTCCTCGGTGCCGAGGTCGCCGAGTTCGGCGACGACCGCGTCCTCGGCCTGCTGCAGGGTGCCGACGCTGGCTGGCACCTGGAACTCGTTGCCGCCGCGGAACTCGATGCCGAGGTTGAACCCGGCGATGATGACGGCGGCGATCGCGGTCACGACGATGGCCGCCGCGACGCTGAACCAGACCTTGCGGCGCCCTACGATCGGGAGGTTCGCCTCACCGCGGTACAGGCGTCCAGCGAAACCGCTCATGTCAGGCCTCCTTGACGCGCGGGTTGCGGATCGGGGTCTCGTCGTCGGCGGTCTTCACCGCACGGCCGAGCCCACTGACCCGGGGTGACAGGAACGCCTTGGTCCGGGCCAGCATCGACATGATCGGATGCCGGAACAGGAACACCACGACCAGGTCGAGCACGGTCGCCAGGCCGAGGGCGAAGGCGAAGCCCTTCACCGTGCCGACCGAGACGATGTAGAGCACGACCGCGGCCATCAGGGTGATCGCGTTGGCGGAGATGATCGTCCGCCGGGCCCGCAGCCAGGCCCGAGGTACGGCGCTACGCGGACTTCGACCCTCGCGGATCTCGTCCTTGAGTCGTTCGAAGTAGAGCACGAACGAGTCGGCGGCCACACCCAGCGAAACGATCAGACCGGCGATCCCGGCGAGGGTGAGGGTGAAGCCGATCTGCCGGCCGAGGACCACCATCGCACCGAAGACCAGCAGCGCCGACAGGATCAGGCTGAGGAAGATGACGATGCCGAGCATCCGGTAGTAGAAGAACGAGTAGACCGCCACCAGCAGCATGCCGATCCCGGCGGCCAGCAGGCCAGCGCGCAGGTGCTCGGTGCCGAGCGTGGCGGAGATGCTCTGCTCCTCCTGCTGCTCGAAGGTCAGCGGCAGGGCGCCGAAGCGCAGGTTGCTGGCGAGCTCGTTCGCGGTGGCGCTGGTGAAGTCACCGGTGATCTGCGAGTCGCCGGTGAGCACGCCCTGGATCTCCGGTGAGGAGATCACCTCGTTGTCGAGGACCACCGCGACCCGGCACTTGCCGTCCTGGCCGAGTGCGCTGGCCTCGCACTGCTGGTCGGTGTTGTTGAACGCCTCGCGGGTGAGCTCGGTCCAGGCCCGCTGGCCCGAACCGGTGAAGTTCAGGCTGACCACCCACTGGCTGGTCGTCTGGTCCATCACGCCACTGGCGTCACTGACGTCGGTGCCGAGCACCTTGGCCTCGTCGAGGAAGTACTTGATCAGGCCCTCACAGGCGACGACCTGCTGGGACTCGTCGCGGATCGAACCAGCCTGACGCAGCATGAGCTTGTCGCAGGTCACGTACGGCACGTTGTACTGGACCGTGGCCGGCAGCACCCGGACCTCCGCCGGCGTCAGCTCGCCGAACGGGCTCAGCGTCTCGAACAGGGTCGGATCGGCGCTGAAGTCCGCCGGTGCCTGCAGGCCGGTCGCCGCGGCCCAGGCCGCCTCGCCGACCTTGGCCTGCACGGCCGCGAGCTCGACCGGCCCTTCGGTGTCCGGGGCCGCGGCCGGGCTGGCCTCGGGGCTGGCGCTGGGGTCGGTGGCCGGGTCGCTCGGGTCGGGCTGGGCCATGCCGCCCTCGCCGCCCGCCTCGGCGCCCGGGCTGGCATCGACCTCGGCGTCCGGCGAAGTCTCCGCGTCGGGCGAGGCGTCCGGAGCCGGTGAGGCATCCGGGCTCGGGCTGGCCTGCGGCTGGATCGGCTCCCCGCCGTCGGTGGCCTTGAGCACCTTGCGGAAGCGCAGCTCGGCGGCGTTACCGATCTCGGTCAGGTCGCGGTTCTGCCCGGGCAGCGACACGACGATGTTGCGGTCGCCCTCGGTCACCACCTCGGCCTCGGAGACACCGAGGCTGTTCACCCGGTTCTCGATGATGCCGCGGGCCCGGTCCAACGAGGCGGCCGGCGGTGGGCTGCCGTCCTCGGTGGTGGCCTCCAGGGTGACCCGGGTGCCGCCGATCAGGTCTAGGCCCAGCTTGGGCTCCAGCCGTTCCTGCCAACTGCCGCTCGCTCCGGCGAAGAACACCATGAGGTAGAGGACGGCGAAGATGAGCCCGAGTGCGGCAAGCTGCCGCCCGGGGCGCATCTGTCCCTGAGGTGGTGCCACGGCGGTCCTGTCTCCCTGCGGTTCGGCCGCTGGCGACCGGGGCGGCAGCGGTTGATGCCACCGGTGCGAGCGGCAGTGGGATGGTCGTCCTACCTGCCGCGACCGCCTGGACGGACGATCGTGACCGGCAACACGACGATTAGTATCGTCGATGTAACACGAACGTGGTGACCCGGGGTGGGTCAGTCCTTGGTCGGCACCTCGTCGGGCACCGTGGACTCGGCGGCGATGGTGTCGTCGGTCTTCGGCACGACTCGGGCGATCGCCGGCCGGGCGTAGCGTTCGTGCACGCCGGGCGACACCTCGAGCATGACGGTTTCGTCGTCGATGCTGGCTACGGTGCCGTACAGGCCGCCGATGGTGACCACCTCATCGCCCGGGCCGATCGAAGACTGCATCTGCTCGGCCTCCTTACGCCGCTTCTGCTGCGGCCGGATCATCATGAAGTACATGACACCGAAGAGCAGACCGATCATCAGGATGGGCATGAAGCTGGCGCCACCAGCGCCGCCGTCTTGCGCCAAAATCACAACAACAACCTTCCGGTAAGCCGTCCACGAGGCCGTTACGCTCTGCGGAGGCAAGATCCCACATGCCGTACAGACCGCGGCGAGTCTAGTCGGTGTGACTGAGAACCCTGCGGGCGGCACAGATCACATTCAGATCACGGGACAATCTAAGTATCATCTCCGAACAAATCTGACTGTCCGGACACCGTACCGCCCGACTGCGGCGACCGGTACGACCCACCGCCGAGCGCCCCCGGCGGCGGCACCCGGCCGAGATGAAGCCAGGCCGCCTCCGTCGCCACCCGGCCCCGAGGGGTACGCGCCAGCAGCCCAGCCCGCACCAGGAACGGCTCGCACACCTCTTCGACCGTGTCCGGCTGCTCCCCCACCGCGACCGCCAAGGTGGAGAGCCCGACCGGACCGCCGCCGAACGAGGAGATCAGCGCGGTCAGCACCGCCCGGTCCAGCCGGTCCAGGCCCAGCTCGTCGACGTCGTACACGGTCAACGCCGCCCGCGCCGTCTCTCGGTCGACCACCCCGGCCGCCCGCACCTCTGCGTAGTCGCGCACCCGGCGCAGCAGCCGGTTCGCGATCCGCGGCGTCCCCCGCGACCGGCCGGCGATCTCCACTGCGCCGTCCGGGGTGATCGGCACCGACAGAATCCCGGCGGACCGGCGCAGCAGCACCTCCAGCTCGGCCGGCTCGTAGAAGTCCAGATGCGCCACGAAGCCGAACCGGTCCCGCATCGGGCCGGTCAGCAACCCGGCCCGGGTGGTCGCCCCGACCAGGGTGAACGGCTCCACGTCGAGCGGGATCGCGGTCGCCCCCGGCCCCTTGCCGACGATCACGTCGACCCGGAAGTCCTCCATCGCGCTGTACAGCAGCTCCTCGGCCGGCTTGGCGATCCGGTGGATTTCGTCGATGAACAGCACGTCGCCCTCGGCCAAACTGGTCAGGATCGCCGCGAGGTCACCGGAGCGTTCGATCGCCGGACCGCTGGTCACCCGGATGCCCGCGCCCAACTCGGCGGCGACGATGTTCGCCAGGGTCGTCTTGCCCAGCCCCGGCGGGCCGCTGAGCAGAATGTGATCCGGCGGCGTGCCCCGGCCCATCGCGCCGTGCAGCAGCAGCTCCAACTGGTCGCGTACCCGATGCTGGGCGATGAACTCGGCCAGCCGGCGCGGTCGGACGCTGACCTCGACGTCGCGTTCGGCGTCGCTGGCGTACGCCGAGACCAGACCGTCGACCTCCTCGCTCACCTGGTCCTACCCAGCAGCCGGATCGCCTGCTTGAGCAGCACCGGCACCGGCGGCGGCGGACCGTCCAGGCTCTCCGCGACCGCCGCGACCGCCTGATCGGCCTGGCCGGCGGTCCAACCCAGCCCGACCAGCGCCTGACGTACCTGCTCCGGCCAGGCACCCCCGGTCACCCCGGCGGCGCCGTCGGCACCGACCGACACCGGCCCGATCCGGTCCCGCAGCTCCAGCACCAGCCGCTCCGCCCCCTTCTTGCCGACCCCGGGAACCCGGGTCAGCGTCGCCGTGTCGGCGCTCGCGATCGCCTTACGCACCGCGTCCGGGGTGAGCACCGACAACACCGCCTGCGCCAGCCGGGGACCGACCCCACTGGCGGTCTGCAGCAGCTCGAACAGCTGCTTCTCGGCGTCGTCGGCGAAGCCGTACAGGGTGAGCGAATCCTCCCGCACCACCAGGCTGGTCGCTAGCCGGGCCTGCTCGCCCAGCCGCAGATTCGCCAGAGTGCCGGGCGTGCAGTGCACCGCCATCCCCACCCCGCCGACCTCAATCACCGTGCTGTCCGGCGCGACCGCCAACACCACTCCGCGCAGACTCGCGATCATCGTTCTCCTCCGGTCCAGGCCGCCCGCCGCGCGGCGGTCAACCGGTCCTGGGTACCACCTCGCCAGACGTGGCAGATGGCCAGGGCCAGCGCGTCGGCGGCATCGGCCGGGCGAGGCGGGCTGTCCAGCCGCAGCAGCCGGGTGACCATCGCCGTCATCTGCGCTTTGTCCGCCTGGCCAGACCCGGTCACCGCCGCCTTCACCTCACTCGGGGTGTAGGTCCGCACCGGCAGCCCGGCCCGCGCGCCGGCCAGGATCGCCACCGCGCTCGCCTGCGCGGTGCCCATCACGGTACGCACGTTGTGCTGGCTGAACACCCGCTCGACCGCCACGCTGTCCGGCTGGTGCTCGGCGACCAACGCGGTCAGCCGCTGGTCGAGCAGCAGCAGCCGCTCCGGCAGTTCGGCACCCGGATTGGTCTGCACCACGTGGTAGGCGACCAGCCGGCACGGCCGGCCCGGCACGCCCTCCACGACGCCCACCCCGCACCGGGTCAGGCCAGGGTCGACCCCGAGCACCCGCACCGCCGCTCCTCCCCCAGCCGACACCACAGCCACACGTACGTGTGTTCGACACCCTAGCCAACCGACAGCGGGCCGGGACAGCCGACACGCGTCGGAGCCACCCGGCCGGGACGTCAGTTCAGCTGTACGTCGATGACCGCGTTCTGACTCAGGTCAACCGCGTACTCGAGGCGCAGGCCGGTGGTGTCGGCCGGGACCTCGAACGGGACGTACCCCTCGACCGAGTCACCGGGGGCGAGGGTGACCGCGTCCGGGGCTTCCCCGACCTCGGCGTCGTAGAAGGACGGTGCGTAGGTCTCGTCCGACTCGTCGAGAAGGAAGAACTGCACGACGTTCGACTCCCAGGGGTCGGCGTCGACGTTCTCGATCTTCACCTGGAGGTACAGCACCTCGTTGCCCTCGCCGACCTCCCACAGTGGGGAGGCGGCGGCCGACGCGCCGAACGATTCGACGGTGAGCCTGCGGCCGTTGAGTTCCTCTGTGAACGGAAGTGGGTCCGCCGCAGTGCTGGTGTCACCGCCAGCATCCGCGCCGTCGGCCGGTTCGTCGGCCTGCGATGGCGCCGCTGTTTCCTCGACGCTCGACGACGGCGTCCCCTCCGTCGACGAACAGCCTGTGGCGATGAGCCCGAGTACGCCGAGCACGGCGATCTGGGCAACTACGGTACCGAGTTTCCTGTTGGCCATCGTGTCCTCATTCACGGATACGTTGCGACTTGGTCTGCGCACCCGGATCAGCGCCAGCGGAGGAACCGCTGGTTCAGGTGATCTTCGGCGCTCCCGTGACGCTAGAGGAGGTTGTCAAACCGCGCGGCACCGAGCAGGAGCCAGTCGAGGCCACGTTGGCGTACCCCGGCTACGAGGGCGTGCAGCGCAAGACTGTGCTGTTTCCGCCGGACTCGCCCCGCAGCCCGGCCAGCAGCGGCAGACAGATCCGCTGCCAGGTCGCGACGACACACTCGTCGGCGATCCGCTGCGCGATCAGCGTGGCGACCCGGTGCGGATCGAGCCCATCAGCCGCCGCCCAGATCCCATCCATCTGGGTATGACGTTGGTGCCGGCGTAGGCTGCGCCGGGTGACAAGGACGAAACGGTCCTGGGGTTCGGACCGGACGGCGGCGGACGCCGCCTACGCGGCGGCGTTCGACCGATTGTTCGTTCAGGGCCGGGACGCGGTCCTGTCTGGGACGCACTACCGGGACACGCCGCCGGTTGACGGTGGCCGGTGGGGAATGTCGGTGGTGTTCATTCCCGACCCGGACAGTGTGTCGAGGCTTGCTGCGGTGACCGCCGAGGTACTGGGCTTCGCCGGGCCGGGCCATTGGCCGACCGGTGCCCCGGAGGCGGTGCACTTCACGGTCCGGGCCGTCGAAGACCATCGCCGCGATGTTCCTGCAGGTGATCCGTTGGCGGCTCGGTGTGCGGCTGCGCTGGGCCGGGCGGCTACGGAGTGTCGGCCAGTCCGGTTCAGGCTGGCTGGGATGACGCTGACGCCGTCCGGCGTGATGGTGTGCGCTTTTCCCATTGACGGCGCTGCCGACGAGTTCGCTGATCGGCTCGGCGCGGAGTTGGGGTCCGACGGCTGGTTCGAGGACAGCTACCACCGTGACATCTGGTACGCGACGCTGGTGCACTTCACCGATGAGGTTCGCGACGGTCAGGGGTTGGTGGACTGGGTCGCCAGGCGACGGAAGCTGCAGCTGGGCGAGGCCACGATCGACCGGGCGGATCTGCTGCGGTTTCAGCACAACGGCCGGCAACCGGTACGGGTTGGGCTCGACCACGCGCGCCTGGGTGCGGCATCGGTCGCCGCTCCCATCTCGGATCACCGGTGACTGGTGGTGCGGCAGGTGCCGCCCCACCAGGAGCGTGACGGTTGTGTCCGGTGGCCGGGGATGTCGACTCGGTTGACCGTGCGCTGAGGTTCGAGCGCGGTTTGGACCCCGGGGCGTCCGCCCGGATCTCCCATCCAGTTCCCCGAGTGGGGATGCGGTCCAGCGGGACCACGCAAGCTCAACCGGGCCGGGTCGACCCCTTCCAGGCAACGGGGAAGCGCCCGAATGAGGTTTGCCGGGGACCCGGCGGACCGGTGAGCCGTGGGGAGCGGTGAGGCGCGACGCCCCGGGGCCGTTCAGCAGGGACCCAACTGGGTCCCGGTCGGGTCCCCCGAGGCGGGGGCGACGATGGGGTTGCCCGCCCCGGGGGAGCTTTCGACGGGGCGCACCGGGCACCCCTGGTTGTTGGCCGTCGTCCTGGTGACGATCCCGGGTCGGCGCAGCGCGTCGCGGTACGCGCGCACGCTGGTGATGTTGCCGTGCCGCTGCGGGTCGTCGCTGATCTCCCGGCCGTAGAGCGTCACCCACGACAGCCACTCCGGGGATGGCCAAATCTCCTCAACCCGGAGCCGGACCGGGCGGTCGCCGTCCACGTGGTCACACTGACGCAGCGCCACGAGATCGCCGGGACACACCGGAGGTTCAGTGTCAGACATCGTCGAGGGCTCCGTACGACTCAGCGGACTCGTCAAGGTCGTCGTGCGGGTAGCCGGCTGGCATCATCCCGGAGAGCTGGAGCACGGCCCGGATGCGCCGGGCGCTCCCCGGCTCCCACCGGTCCAGGATGGTGATCGCCCGCAGCAGTGGACGGCAGGGGCCGGGGACGCCTCCGCAGCGGTGGCACTCCCCGGTGGTCCGGTTCGGCAGGTGGGTGCGGGCCGTCGAGTTCGCGTCGTGGATCGCCCGGGACAGCTCCGGGGACCGGGCAGCCCCGGGTGCGTCGCCGGCCTCGGCCGGAGCGGGCGTGACACCCCGGGCACCGGCCAGCCGAAACGGCCAGCCCTCATCCGGGTTGGTCTCCCCGGGGGTCCGCTTCGCCAGCGGTGGCCGACCCGGCGTCGGACCGGGCGGGAGGTTGTCTCCGCTCTCCTCGCTCGATGTGTTGTCCGGGCCGTGTTGGAAAGATCGATATCGGGCCAGGCGGGGTTCACCACCGATTCCGTCGTTCCTGAGCATCCGTACCCCCTCGATTGGAGTCGACCGGGTTGCGCTTCGTCGATTTCCACCCTGGACTGTGGGCGGTGTCCAGCGGAAGATGGTTGCCGGGGCCGCATAGCGCAGGACGGCCCTGATCAGTCCGTGGCGACGATTGAGGAACGTGAGGGGCTTGTGTTTGCCAGCGAGTATCTGATATTGGATTTACGCCGCACGCGCGAGATGCTGGGCCTCACGCAGGAGGCATGGGGCGCGCGTATCCGGTTCTCCGCGCAGCACGTCAGTTCCATCGAGCGCGGGATCAGGGCGGTGCTGCCCGACTACGTACAAGCCGTGGATCGAGCGTTCGGGACGAACTTCTCTCACTTCTACCGGGAGTACGTGGTGGGGGAATCCTCACCGATCTGGTTGCGGCCATGGCTCGACCACGAACGCGAGGCGACGACGCTTCGCTACTTCGAGCTGGCGGTCATCACCGGCGTGCTCCAGACGGAGGCATACGCCCGCGCGATCATCGGCACCACGCGATCAGGTGCCGCAGCAGACGATGCGGTCGCGGCCCGGTTGGCTCGTGGGAGGGTCGTCACCCGCGACGACAACCCGCCCCGAGTCGTCGCCATCCTGGATGACTCTGCACTGCGCAGGCCGGTCGGCGGCATGGCAGTCATGCACGAGCAGTTGACCACACTGGTCGACGCGATCGAGCGGCCCAACATCAGCGTATTCATCGTCCCAGCCCATGTCGGGGCGTATGCCGGATTGGACGGTCCCGTGGCGCTCGCGACAGCTCATGGGCGCACTGTGGGGCTGCGCGACGCGCCTGGTGCTGGCGACGTGGTGGAGGACCCCGCCAGGGTGGAACTGCTGGAACATCAGTGGGAAGCGATCCGGGAGTATGCTCTGCCGCAAGACCAGAGCCTTGACCTGATCATGAAAGCAGTGGATACATGGACGTGACCACGCCGAGCTGGCGCAAGTCGACCCGCAGCAACGGCGGGAGCAACTGTGTCGAGGTCGCCGACAACCTTCCCGGCCGCGTCCACGTCCGGGACTCTAAGGACCGCGACGGCGGCACCCTGACCTTCGCCCCGACCGCCTGGTCGAACTTCGTCGGGATGGCGAGGACGCACGGCTGACCCCGCGTACGCACGTACGGCGGAAGCCCCGGCCCACCTGGGTGGGTCCGGGGCTTCGCCGTTCTCGGCCGGACCACAAACGCGCAGCCGAGCAACGACAGAACCACCGGGCGGGGTGACCCCGCCAGCGTCTGGGACCACACTGTTGAGTCACAACAGTCAAAAGTGCGTGAACCGCATTCTTGCGCGGCACGCACTTTTGCACCCTCGTGTTGCTACACCTGGCAGGGCGCAGACTCGGATCGATCAACGAGTAGCGGTTGACCGAGTGTGTCGAGGTCGCCGACGACCTTCCCGGCCTGACCAAGGGCACCCAACTGAGCCCAGCGGAATCAGCGAGGGGAGGGCTGGGGTACGTAATTTCGCGCTTGGGTTCAGGGGGTCGTCGCAACACCTGAGTTGATCAAGGAGTTGCGATGGCTAAATTGCTGCCTCGGT